>CAXBEA010000064.1:0-22752 GCA_963974645.1 uncultured Neptunomonas sp.
GGATTTTTGCTGTCTGGGGTTTGGGAATTTCCCTTCGCCTGCAGGCAGGCTCCCACAGTATCGGACTGGGGTTTTGTGGGAGCTGGGCTCCCGGCGATTATTTGACCTGAACCTGAGCTCACACCCAAGCTGCATCCCACAAGCTATAGTCTACGACCGATCTGACCAGTCCCGCCCGGACCGGATTAGCGATGATATAGCGTGCGACAGACTTGATATCATCCTCACTACGCAACGCACGATCGTGAAAGCCGCGCTGCCAGATCTGCTCAGGGTGCTGGTGCCGAACATGCAGTTTCCGGGTTGTGATCGACTTAGCTTTTTGCACCGTGGCCGAGAGCCCTGCTTCTTCCTTTAACTGCATCAACCAGTGCAAATGGTCGGGCATGACCACAAAGCAGAGCGTATCGGCGGCACCTGAAGTCTGCTGTAGTGCCTGGATCAAGATGCGGCCTGTCGCCAGGTCGTTAAAAAAGGGGATTCGCCGGTGAGTTTTGATCGTGATCAGATAGATGCGCTGTGCTTCAGAGCGGCGGCCGGTGCGCAGGCTGTGGGAGGAGGGGTTGGCTAAGGTCATGCGGTTTCATCCTTGAAACAATGTTTAAAAGATCGCCTGCAGGCAGGCTCCCACAGGGGCTATTTGTGGCTCTTGTGGGAGCCGAGCTCTCGGCGATCTTTTCTCCTTCAGTCCCATGCTTGGCTGGAGGTAGGCCTGACCGAGAGGGCTCAATAGCGGCGCTGGGCTTTTTCATACGCTGAGACGGCTTTCTTGGCTGTTGCATCGGAGCGTAACTCGGTGAGAGTCTCTTGTCTGCAGGCGTCGGTGAGGGCGCGGGTCTGGGTATCCAGCGCCTGGATTCGGGCGACGATCTGGCGCACCGCATCGGCTTCGCTGGCGGGGTAGTCTTTGCTGACCAACTGGTTGATCAGCCTGTCACGTTGGACCAGAAGCGCTTCGAAGCGCTGCCACTGCTGCTGTTGCGCCAGCTGTAGCAGTTCTGCGCTTAACTGGATGCACTGGTTGGCCTGTTCGGTATTGAGTTGCTTCAAGAGGCGGGCCTCGTTGCGGGGTTGGGGTGGTGCTAGAGCGCAGAATTTACCACTGCCGACCCGCAAGCACCAGAGCAGCCAGTACCCACAGCTGTCATTGAGTCTAACTACCAGGGTGGGAACCCTGGTTAGCGTTTTCCGAGATGAAAATTGATCTGAGTCATGCTTTGGAACGCTGCCGCTCAAGTGCTGGGCGCAGGGGCCGATAGCCTGATCTTGGGGAAAAAGACGCCCCTCGATTAGATAGTCTTACTTGGTTAGGGTATTGAAAAAAGCGCGGTAAAAAAGATTAAAGGGATCGCCGAGGGCGTCGATAACCTACACAGATCTAGAATTCGGAGGAAAAAATCTTCCGATAAGTATTTCAAACAAGACGAATTAGTAAGCAGTCGGTCTGCTTTAGGAGAAGTCATCATGGCAATGGTAATCAATACAAACGTTCAGTCGTTGAACGCGCAGCGTAACCTGAACATCTCTCAGAACGACCAGAAGCAAGCGATGGACCGTCTGACTTCTGGTAAGCGGATCAACAGCGCGGCGGACGATGCAGCTGGCTTGCAGATCGCCAGCGGCTTGACCTCGCAGATCCGGGGTCTGGATCAGGCAGTTCGTAACGCCAACGACGGTATCTCGATGGTGCAGACCGCCGAAGGCGCGCTGCAGGAATCCACCAACATGCTGCAACGGATGCGTGAGCTGTCTATCCAGTCGGCATCGGGTACCTTCACCGAAGGCAACCGTTCTTCATTGAACGCGGAAGTTACCCAGCTGAAAGCGGAACTGACGCGGATCGCCGAGACTACCACGTTTAACGGCCTTAATATTCTTGATGGCTCTCTGGGTTCTACTGCTCTGCAAGTAGGTTCAGAGTCAAATCAAACAATTAATGTTGATTTCGGTAACCAGTCCTTTACCGCCGAAAAGTTAGGCGGTGGTGTGTCTGGTGACCTGATGGGGTCAGACATAACTGAAAACGCAATCGTTATGGCCGCAGGCGACGTTAAAATTAACGGTCAAGCGCTTGGGGCTTATGACGGTACAGATGCGACACAGAACGTTGAGGATTTAGTTTCCGCATTCAATTCTGTGAATGGTATTTCTGCGTCTACTTATTTAGAGAAAGTGGCGACATCTGAAGGTGGTGGTGTTTTGGCCGGTGCTGAAGTGATGACGTTGGCTGCTGTTCTTGGTGACGGGACGACTCAGACGTTCAATATCCAAGATACAGAAAGCATGGAAGAACTTGTTTCCAAAATTAATTCGACCACGAATGGCACTGTAGTCGCTAGCCAAAATGATGATGGCTTCTTAGTCCTAGCTAGTGATTCCGCGATTAGCTTGACTATAACTGATGCTAATAGTGATGGCGGTGCCGGATTGACAGGAACCACTACCGAAGCACGACTGCTGCTTTCATCTGATGACGGTGAAGCGATTAAAATTGAGGGTAATAATACCGATTTAAATGCATTGGGGCTTAATGAGCGTAGTGTATCAGGCGAGATTGAAGGCGTTGGTATTACAACAGCTACAGCTTGGTCGGCAGGTGATCTAACACTCAATGGTGTTGAAGTAGGTGCAGCAACATCAGGTTCTATTGTTGATAAGCTTGCTGCAATTAATAAAGCCGGTGCTGGAGTGACAGCAACTGCCTTTACTAGTCTTGAAGTTGATTTGGTGGCCGCCGATGCTGAACTTTCTATCAATGGTATAGAGATTGATATAACGGCTGCGGCTGGGGCTGTAGAGACCTCTGACGAGGTTGATGTAATAGTCGGTGAAATTAACGCACTTAGTGGGACTCATGGTGCCAAGGCATTTAACCAAGGTGGTGTTCTGACTATCGAGTTCGATGGTGTAATGAGCTTTGCAAAGGGAGCAGATGGCGCGGCTGTTGCTGCTGGTGCTAACGTCCCTGTAGGGATTAAGCTTGCTAGTGATACTGACGGAGACATTTCAATAGCGTTCAAGCCGACAGCTACTAACATTGGAACGCAAACGGGGTTGCTGGCGACAAACCAATCTGACGGCAGTGCAGTAGGTAGCGCAGTTTCAGCTATCGACATTTCTACAGCAGCTGGTGCACAAAAAGCAATTACTACAATCGATAAAGCACTTGAAAGTATTAACTCCGCTCGAGGCGAGATGGGTGCGCTTACCAACCGTCTTAACTTCACCGTGAATAACCTTAGCGGTGTTTCTCAGGCGGCTTCGGCGTCGCGTTCACGGATCGAAGATGCTGACTTTGCTCAGGAATCTGCCAATCTGAGTCGTGCACAGGTTCTCCAGCAAGCCGGTACTGCGATGTTGGCACAAGCAAACGCTGCGCCACAGCAGGTACTGTCACTGCTTCAGTAATGGAGTAGGGTAGTCTAGGTAAGCCTCACTGCCCCGGTCTTCCGGGGCAGTGTCGTTTTTAACCTAGGAATTAAGATGTCTACTTTTTATAGGCTGGCTAATTGCTGACTAATTTCTGGCAAACAACAGGGCCTATCGAAAGCAGATACAGGATCATAGGAGAACCATCATGGTTGATAGTATTAATGTCTCGGCTACTGCTCCAAGGACGTCGACAGCGCCGGTAGCCAGCAGTGGCAGTGCGCAATCAGAGCCCAAACCCATTGTCGCTGAGAGCGTCATTAAACCGGTCGATGCGGTTGCAAAAACTGAAACCGCAGCGAGTTCGTTGGAGCAGGCTAAGGTGTCCGCTGAAAATTTGCAGGCTTCGGTCGATCAGCTCAACCAGCTGATGAAGGAGGGGCAGCGCTCGTTGGCGTTTAGCGTTGATGAGTCTGCGGGTGAGGTAGTAGTGCGGGTTTCTGATCGTCAGACTAATGAGCTGATCCGGCAGATCCCCACCGAAGAGGCGCTAGCGATCCGCGAGCACCTCGATCAGGTGATGGGAATGCTGTTCAGCGAAAAGGTTTAAACTATCGGTTGGGGCTTAAACTGTCGGTTAGGGCTTAACCCTGCAGCAGGTTGTTAGAATTCGTTTTTGCGCGCTCTGTTGTTATTGATTGATTGATCGATTGATCGGTTTGTTTTGCAGCTGGGTTAGCGATATTGCCGGAGGTCAGCATGGTACAGAATATTATCTCTTCCCTGGGCGGTGGCTCAGGTATCGATACCAAAGCGCTGGTCGAGGGTCTGGTTGCGGCAGAGCGTGCGCCGCGCGAAACGATTATCGACAGTAAAACCAAAACGCTCGATACCCAGATATCCGGGTATGGGGCGCTGCGCAGCTCGATGACGGGGATCCAGGACAGTGTCAAACTGCTGGCCGACCCTGACACCTTCAATGCCCGCAATGTGACCTTTGCAGATACGCGTTTGGTCTCGCCGACAAGTGTTGATGCGGGTTCGGTGACCGGCAATTACAGTGTTAACGTTACCGCCCTTGCCGCCGCGCATTCACTCAGTGCTGGCGGTTTTAGCGATATGGATGCGGTGGTGGGTAGCGGTACCCTTGAATTTAGTTTTGGCGACTGGGCAACCGATTATTCGGGCTTTACCACCAATGCCGATAAGGCCTCGAAAACGCTGACAATCGATGGCTCGAATAACAGCCTGCGCGGTATTCGTGATGCGATCAACGATGGCGATTTTGGCGCTCAGGCCTCGATTATTAAAGTGGGCAGTACCTATACCCTGCAGATAACCTCGGCGTCAGGTGAGGATAATGAGTTGCAGATCGGTGTGACCGAAGGCGTGCCAGCAGGGTTGGCCGCGCTCTCTTACGAGGTTGGCAGCCGGACGATGGCCGAAGGTGTACGCGGCGCAGACTCTGCCTTTAGTGTTAACGGCCTGGCTATTACCCGCTCGAGTAATGTGATCGACGATGTAGTGAGTGGGTTAAGTTTTACCCTGAATACCCTCTCTGCCGATAGCAACGATAACATCAGCATCGGGGTTGAGGCAGATACGGCCTTTGGCGAGCAGATCGTGCGTGATTTTGTTGAGACCTACAATCTGTTTCTTGGCCAGGTTAAAAATCTGACCACGCCGACGGTGTTGGAAGATGACGCCGAAGATTTAACCCCGGGTTCTCTGTCTCGAGATCCAACATCTAAAGGGATGATCAGCGAAGTGCGCTCGCTGGTCTCATCGACCATCAATGGCTTGAGCGGTGACTATACGGCGCTAGCGACCATCGGTATCAAAACCGAGTTGTCTGGCGAAATAAGCATCAACGAAAACCAGTTCAAGAGCGTATTGGCCAATAACTTTTCAGCGATGACCGACCTGTTTACGGGCAAGGCGACCAGTAGCGATGCGCGGGTTGATATCGTCAAGACCAAGGGCACGACAGCTTCGGGAAGTTTTGCCGTAGAGGTGACGACCCAGCCAGCTAAAGGTGTTATGGCGGGTAATGCCATTCTTGCCGGAGATGTGACAGCCTTGGGCTTGGATACTCTGACCGGAAGTTTTGGTGCGGGTCTAGATACCAGTGCCGGCGATTATTCCTTTAAGGTTACAGTTGACGGTACGACTAGCGGGTTGATTACGCTGTCAGGCAACTATGCCGATACCGATGCTCTGATCGCCGATCTACAAGCGAAAATTAACGGTGATTCTGCGCTGAGTGGTGTGGCCGCAGCGCTGGATATTAGTTATAACGCGGGTGCTACCGGTAGTTTTTCTGCGACCTCGCGTGAGTATGGGTCTGCTTCTAAGGTTTCTTTCTCTTCGCTTAGTTCAGACATGGCGCAGTTTGGCCTGGGGACCTCGGCGGGCCAGTTGAAAGCAGGCGTCCTGGTTGAAACATTCGCGGCGCCACTGAATACCGCGCTGGGTGATTATTCGTTTGATATCGCTGTAGACGGTGCTGCAGCAAGTACCATCACCCTGAGCGGCGCGTATGCCGATGCCGAAGAGGTTCGAGCAGCGCTGAATACCGCTATTTCTGGTGTGACGGTAAGTTACGATACCAGCGCTAATAAATTTGTTTTTACCTCGCAAACGACCGGGGTTAGCTCGGATGTAGTGATCTCTGCGCCGGGTGCGGATATCGCTAACCTGGGTATTGGAGCCGCTGCGGGGGTTTTGGGTCGCGCCGCTTCGACATCAACGGCAGGCACTGATGTGGTTGGCACCATCGATGGGGTTGCTGCGTTTGGTTCGGGTAATATTTTGCTGCCTGCCTTGGGTAGTTCATTGGAGGGGCTTAGCTTGCAGATTAGCCCCGGTGTGACCAGCGCAACGATTAATCTATCGCGCGGGTTTTCTAATGAGGTCAATAATATTCTCGATAACTTCCTTAAAACCAGTGGCCTTATCGATACCCGTGAAACACGGATGAATACCCAGCTAAGTGATCTCAAGACCGATCGGGAGAAGTTGGATCTGCAGATGGAGGTCAGAGAAGCGCAATTACAGAGCCAGTTTTTAGCGATGGAAAGAATTATCAGCTCCCTTAGTTCCACCGGCGGTCAACTCGATGGCCTAACCGATCGTTTACCCTTTACCTTTAAAAGTTAATTGGAATTTACAATGACATACAACCAAAAAGCACTGAAAAAGTACCAGTCTGTGGGGCTGGAGATGGCGGTTTCAGATGCCTCTCCGCATGAACTTATTACGATGTTATTTGTTGGGGTGTTGACTGCGATTATCCGAGCTAAGGGGCTTATTGAGCAGAAGCAAATGGAAGCTAAGGGGCAGCAGATCGCTAAGGCCAGTAGAATTCTTGTCCATTTGAAAGGCTGCTTGGACCTTGAAAAAGGCGGCGAAGTTGCTGCTAATTTGGACCCGCTTTATGACTATATGATCCAGCGTCTACTGGTTGCCAATCGGGATCTTGATGTGGCCGCTCTGAATGAAGTCTCTCAATTAGTGAGCGAGGTGAAGGCCGGCTGGGAGGCGATGCCGGAGAAAAAGGTTTAGATTTTCTTGGTTAGCCACAAGACTCAGTCTATCGGATCTCGCTAGACTGAGTCTTGTGGGAGCCGGGCTCCCGGCGATCTTGTCATTTTTTTAGCCGCAACGGCTAAGGGATCGCCTGCAGGCAGGCTCCCACGGTGCTATCTGTAGGGTCACTAGCCAGCTAACCTATACATCCCTACCTATACATAGCCCTACGTCAGCTTGTTTTCCCATCGCTCGACGCTATGATGGCTGAAGATCATGGGTCATCAGGTAGGTTTTTTATAGCGCCTCGTTTTTTAACAGCCCCTTCCTGGGGCTGTTTTACCTCAGTCTTCATCATATTTAACCCGCCCATGTGTTTGACAAAACTTTGACACTTGTTGATACTTCAAAGTGTCAAAAAAATGTCCACATGGTTTTGTTATGCCCACTCCGCTTTCCATTCTTCTTATCGACGATGACCTCGAACGTTCGCGGGTGCTGCAATCGCTGTTTGAATACTCGGGGATCGAGTGTCGGGCGCTGGACTTCTCGAGCTGGCCGCAGCAGCAGGGGTTGTTAGCGCCAGGGGTGTCGGCGGTGCTGCTGGGTGATAGCCGTCAGCCGCTGAATCTGGAGCAGCTGTTAGCGCAGCTGCAGGCGCGAGATCCGCATGTACCGGTACTTTTCCTCTCTGCCTGGGTTGAGTCGCAGGCGCTGAGTGCGCCGTTGCGCGGAATGCTGGTGGCCAGGATCGGGCTGCCGCTGGATCAGCGCCAGCTGCTCAACGTGCTGCATCAGGCGCAGTTTTACCGCCAGCAGCGCGAGGCGGCTAACGGCCAGCTGCAGCTGTGGGAGGATCACAGCAAGCTCTATCACCATCTTGTAGGCACCAGTCTGCCGATGCGCCGAGTGCGGGCGATGATGGCGCAGGTGGCCGATCGTGATGTCAGTGTGATGATCACTGGCGAGTCGGGTACCGGCAAAGAGGTGGTTGCGCGCAATCTGCATAACAGTTCGTCGCGTGCCAATGGTCCTTTTGTGCCGGTCAACTGCGGTGCTATCCCGCCGGAGCTGCTCGAGAGCGAGCTGTTCGGCCATGAGAAAGGAGCCTTTACCGGTGCGATTTCGACCCGCCATGGGCGCTTTGAGCTGGCCAATGGCGGGACCCTGTTCCTGGACGAGATAGGTGACATGCCGCTGCCGATGCAGGTCAAACTGCTGCGGGTGTTGCAGGAGCGTTGTTTTGAACGGGTGGGGGGCAATAAGACCATCGAGGTCGATGTGCGGATTATCGCTGCGACCCATAAGGATCTGGAATTAATGATCGCCGAGGGGACCTTTCGCGAAGACCTCTATTACCGCCTGAACGTATTCCCTATCGAGATGCCTGCCTTGCGCGAGCGGATGGAAGATCTACCCTCGTTGTTGAGTGAGCTGATCAGCCGCGCTGAGAGCAGTGGTTTGGGGCTGATCCAGTTCCATGACAGTGCGCTCTTATCCCTGTCGCGGCACGCCTGGGCAGGCAATGTTCGCGAGCTGGCCAATCTGGTCGAGCGGTTATCGATCCTGCATCCCAATTCGGTGATTAGCGTGCATGAATTGCCGCAAAAATTTCGTTATCTGGAGCAGGACGAGCTGCCTTCGCACCTGAAACGACCTTCGCTGCCCCAGGTGATGAATGACAGTGGATTGGTTGTAGGGGAGATTACGCCCGTAACCAGTTACCTGCCCCCTGAGGGGATGGATATGAAAAAATACCTCAGCGATCTGGAGTGCTCGTTGATCGATCAGGCACTGAATGAGGCCGACAACGTTGTTGCCCGTGCGGCAGAACTGCTGCGCATTCGCCGTACAACTCTGGTCGAGAAGATGCGGAAATATGGCATCGTGCGTCAATGATAAGTATGAGGCTTCGATGAGCCACGATAACTCTGTAAATCCATCAACCGTTGCCAGCGCTGCAGAGCTAGCACAACGCGAGCAGGCGCTGGCGGAGGCGTTCGAACAGTTCAATCAGCTTTCCAGCGAACTGGCGGACTCTTATGCCGCATTGGAGCTGCAGGTCCAGCAGTTGAATCTCAAGTTGGAGCGGCAGGATCTGGCGCGTGAGCGCGAGCTGGCGGATAAAGAGCGGATTACACGGCGGCTCGAAAGTCTGCTCCAGCTGCTCCCCGGCGGGGTGATCGTGCTCGATAATCAGGGCCGAATTCAGGAGTGTAATGCGGCAGCGATTGAGCTGCTGGGCGAGCCGCTGAAAGGCGAGCGCTGGAGCGAGGTGATCTCACGCAGTTTCGCCCCCCGGGTCGATGACGGTCACGAAGTATCGCTGAAGAGCGGGCGTCGGGTGAGTCTGGCGACCCGGTCTCTGGAGGGCGAGCCGGGGCAGATAATCCTGCTGACCGATCAGACCGAAACCCGTGAGTTGCAATCTCGGTTGGGGCATTTCCAGCGTCTGTCGTTTATGGGCAAGATGATGGCGTCTCTGGCGCATCAGATCCGAACCCCGCTGTCAGCGGCGATGCTCTATAGCGCCCATCTGGCCAAGCCAGAGCTGCGCGATGCGCAGCGGATTAAATTTGCCAATAAGGTGCGGGGTCGGCTCAATTCACTGGAGGCGCAGGTGCGGGATATGTTGGTGTTCGCACGGGGCGAGACCAAGCTGACCGATCTGGTGACCAGCGAGCAGCTGTTTGCAACGGTCGAGGATGCCCTAGATATGCCGCTGACCCATGCCGACGCCGATGCCGACTGTATTAATAGTACCCCCGGTTTGTTGCTGCTCTGTAACCAGGAGGCGCTGGTCGGAGCGTTGATGAATCTGGTCAATAACGCGTTGCAGGCGGGTGCGCAGTCGCTGGTGCTGCGTTCGGTCAGGATCGATGAGCGGAGCCTGCGGTTGCAGGTCGAGGACAGTGGCCCAGGGATGAATTCGCAGCAGCTTAAACAGTCAGTGGAACCCTTTTACAGCACTAAATCACAGGGGACTGGCTTGGGGCTGGCAGTGGCGCAGGTGGTGGCACGGGCGCATCAGGGAGAGTTCTTTATCAACTCGCTCGAGGGGCAGGGAACCGTGGCGGGATTTGTGTTGCCGTATAAAGATCCCGCTTGTTTGTAGTTTCACTGTCGGATTTTGACCCCGACGCGGTGTTATGTTGTCGGAATGAATTCCGACCTACAACGGGCTTTGTGGGTCGGCGCATTTCGTTCCCGACGAGACTTGCGCACTTTCCACATCCTTGTGGGTCGGGTTTTAACCCGACAAAATAACAACATTGATTGATCAGGAGTGATTCGATGACCCAGGCCTGCGTGTTGATCGTAGAAGATGATGCGGAATTGCGAGAGGCGCTGTGCGATACCCTGGATCTGGCCGGTTACCGTTTTAAAGCCGTGGATTCGGCCGAGGCGGCGTTGGCGCTGCTGAAACTAGAATCGGTCGATATGGTGGTTAGCGATGTCAATATGGGCGGCATGGATGGGCATGCCCTGCTAGCGGAAATTAAGCAGCTGAAGCCTGCCTTGCCGGTGCTGCTGATTACCGCCTATGGCGCCGTTGATCGCGCCGTGGATGCGATTAGAAAAGGCGCGGTCGATTATCTGCTTAAGCCCTTTGAGCCGGATCAGTTGCTCGACATTGTTGCCCGGCATGCGGCCTCGCGACTGGCGCAGCGGGGTGCCAGTGAGCCGATTGCGGAATCGGCATCGGCCAAGCAGCTGCTGCAGTTGGCACAACGCGTCGCCACAACCGATTCGACTGTGTTGATTATGGGCGAGAGCGGCACCGGTAAAGAGGTGCTGGCGCAGTATATCCATCGTCATTCGCCTCGTGCCGACAAGTCCTTTGTGGCGATCAATTGCGCGGCGATCCCCGAGAACATGCTTGAGGCAACGCTGTTTGGGCATGAGAAAGGCTCCTTTACCGGTGCTTATGCCAGTGCGCCGGGTAAGTTTGAGCAGGCCGACGGCGGTACCTTGCTGCTGGATGAAGTCTCGGAGATGGATATAGGGCTGCAGGCAAAGCTGCTGCGGGTACTGCAGGAGCAGGAGGTTGAACGGATCGGTGGACGCAAGGTGATCAAGCTCGATGTCCGGGTGCTGGCGACCACCAATCGTGATCTGGGCCAGTATGTGGCTGAGGGTAAGTTTCGAGAAGACCTCTACTATCGACTCAATATTTTTCCGTTGCACTGGAGTGCCTTGCGCGAGCGCCCTGAAGACCTGATTCCGCTGGCAGAGCGGTTGCTGTTGAAGCATGCGACCAAGATGAATCGTATCGGCATGACCCTGGCTCCTTCGGCGCATTCGGTACTGCTCGGACATGGCTGGCCTGGCAACGTGCGTGAGTTGGAGAACGTGATCCAAAGAGCGCTGATTTTGCAACAGGGGGCGGTGATTCAAGCAGCCGATCTGTGCTTGAATCCACGTTCGATGCAGGCCTCGCCCGCTGCGGCTCCGATCCATACAGCGGTCACGGCGACGAGTGTCGAGAGTGCCGCGCCGCAACTGGGTGATGATCTGCGCCAGCATGAGTACCAGTTAATTATCGATGCGTTGCGCGCCCACGGGGGCAGCCGCAAAGATGCCTCGGTGCAGATGGGGATCAGCCCTCGAACCCTGCGTTATAAGTTGGCGCAGATGCGTGATAGCGGTATCGATGTCGATGGGTTGTTGAAAGGCTAGGTCGGTCTGAAATTGCTCCTACATTTAAAACACTTCCCACGTCCCTGTGGGTCGGGCTTTGGCTCTGTAGGGTCTGCGGTTGTCGGAATGAGTTGTCAGAATGAATTCCGACCTACAGAGTTTATGTGGGTCGGGTTTTAACCCGACGGCGCTAGTCAGCATCTTCAGCAAGCCGCGCATAGATCGCCTGCCATAAGCGCACTTGGCTCTCGGCGCTGTAGGGGTCGAAATCGAGCAGGCTTAGGCACTCTTCGCGGCAGGCTTCCAGCTCCTCGGCAGGAATGCCTTCCAGCAGGCTCATCAGCGACTGGAGCGGCAGGTCGTTGTAGCCATCCAGCGAATCGTACAGTTGATCCAGCGCCTGTTGGGTTTGTTCGAGGTCGGCGCAATAGAGCGGCTCGTTACCGCGATCCTCCTGTAACTCCTCCAGAATCGCCTTGGGACTGTGTCCCTCTTGCAGTAGCTGGTCAGGATCTATTTCCAAATAATCGGCCTGTTCCAACCACTCCTCTTCGGGCCGAATCAGGCTGGTTTTAATGCAGCCATCGGCTAGACTCCAGGAGATGGAGATCGGAAAGGCGTTCTCTTCGTAGCTGCTCATCTCGCAAGCAATTATCAGTGTTTCAGTCACAAATTGATCCTTGTGCGGTGCGGTTTAGTCGCCCATTGGTCGTAAAAATACCCTGATTAGGGGTCGCGTAGACCAATGTCTAATTCAGGGAGGTGAGGCCGGTTCTGTATAAAACAGGGCTAATAACATAATAAAAATATTGGCCGCTTCACTGGGTAAGTTGATATTGATAAACACCGAGTGCGTAGTCTGCTGTCAATCCTGCATCTCTGGACCGTTAATAGTAAACGCCATTAGCGTATTTCAGAATAGATTCTAAGAAGATTAAAAAGAGGCCTTACGATGAGCGAAGAAAAAGTCTATCCCGTCTATCCGAATTTTGCCAAAGATGCTTGGATCGATAACGATAAATACCTGGCGATGTATGACCAGTCGGTGAACGATCCTGAAGGTTTCTGGGGTAAAGAGGGTCTTTGTGTCGACTGGATCAAGCCTTTCACCCGGGTAAAGAACACCTCGTTTGATTCGCACAATGTAGATATTCGCTGGTTTGAAGACGGTACTTTGAACGCCTCTGTGAGCTGTCTTGATCGGCACCTGGCAACCCGTGGCGATCAAGTCGCCATTATCTGGGAGGGTGATAGCCCTGAAGATGATGCCAAGATTACCTATCGCGATCTGTATGAGCGCGTGTGCAAGTTTTCTAATGCCCTTAAAGCACAGGGTGCTAAGAAAGGCGATGTGATCACTCTGTATATGCCGATGATTCCTGAAGCGGCAGTGGCGATGCTGGCCTGTGCCCGTATCGGTGCGGTTCACTCCATCGTCTTTGGTGGTTTCTCTCCGGATGCGATCGCAGCACGGATCGAGGGTGCCCAGTCCAGCTTGGTGGTTACCGCGGATCAGGGACTGCGTGGCGGCAAGGCTGTCCCTATGAAGGCCAACGTCGATAAGGCGCTGGAGAAAGCGGGCACTAAGTGCTGTAAAACCGTCATCGTGGTTAAGCGTACCGGTGGCGATATTGCCTGGAAAGAGGGCCGCGATGTTTGGTATCAAGATATCGTCGCCAATGCCAGCGCCGAATGTGCACCTGAAGAGATGGCCGCCGAAGATCCGCTGTTCATCCTCTACACATCCGGTTCTACCGGTCAGCCTAAAGGCCTGAAGCACACCACAGGCGGCTACCTGGTTTATGCGGCCATGACCCATAAGTACGCCTTTGATTACAAAGATGGCGATATCTACTGGTGTACCGCCGATGTCGGCTGGGTTACCGGCCACAGCTATATCGTTTACGGCCCCTTAGCTAACGGCGCTACCACGCTGATGTTCGAAGGCGTCCCTAGCTATCCGGATATGTCGCGTTTTGGTCGGGTGATCGAGAAGCACAAGGTCAATCAGTTCTACACCGCGCCTACTGCGATCCGTGCCCTGATGCAGCAGGGCGAAGATGTGCTGGGTGATTCTGATCTGTCTACCCTCAAGTTGTTGGGTTCTGTGGGCGAGCCGATCAATCCTGAAGCCTGGGACTGGTATCACCGGATCATGGGTAACAGCAAGTGCCCTATCGTTGATACTTGGTGGCAGACCGAGACGGGTGGTTTGATGATTCTGCCGTTGCCGGGTGCTACTCCGACCAAGCCCGGTTCTGCGACTCGTCCCTTCTTCGGTGTGCAGCCTGCGCTGGTTGATGCCGAAGGCAATATTCTTGAAGGCGCTGCCGATGGCAACCTGGTGATCACCGATAGCTGGCCGGGTCAGGGGCGTTCGATCTGGGGTGATCATGAGCGTTTCGTACAGACTTACTTCACCACCTACAAAGGTTATTACACCACCGGTGATGGCGCGCGTCGTGATGCCGATGGTTACTACTGGATCACCGGCCGCGTCGATGACGTAATCAATGTATCCGGTCACCGCATGGGGACGGCTGAGGTTGAATCGGCACTGGTTGCCCATCCTAAGGTGGCCGAGGCTGCGGTGGTGGGTTATCCGCACGAGATCAAGGGTCAGGGGATCTATGTCTACGTGACTCTGCAGGCGGGTGAAGAGGAGTCCGACGAGCTACTCAAAGAGTTGCGTGCTTGGGTGCGTAACGAGATCGGACCGATTGCAACGCCAGACCTGATTCAGTTTGCACCGGGATTGCCAAAAACCCGATCTGGCAAGATCATGCGTCGAATTCTGCGTAAGGTGGCCGAGGACGATTTCGATGCGTTGGGCGATACCTCAACCCTGGCTGACCCTTCGGTTGTTGATGATTTGATCAATAATCGTCAAAATCGTAAGGTTTAATTCGATTAAGTTCCTATTCCTGCGCTAAGCCGTTGCTAGCCAGTTGAAAACTCCCCTGAGTGTTCTACACTAGGGGAGTTTTTTTTGGCACAAGCTTTCCCACCAGTGTCGACAAGGGATCAAATAGGATGCAGTTAGCCCAAAAAATAATTATTGCAGATGACCACCCTCTGTTCAGAGCCGCTTTGAAGCAAGCCGTTTCACAGGCGGTTGCCGGGGTCGAGGTGATCGAAACCGATTCACTGGTCTCACTCCAAGAAACCGTTGCTGCGCATGCCGATGCCGATCTGGTGTTATTGGATCTGCATATGCCAGGTACCAGCGGCTTTACCGGTCTGGCCTACCTACGTGGACAGAATCCGGGCATGCCGGTGGTGGTGGTTTCTGGCAGTGAGCAGCCGCAGGTGATGTTGCGCGCTATTGAGTACGGTGCTTCAGGGTTTATCCCCAAATCAGCGCCACTGGAAGTTATCTCCGGAGCGATCCGGTCGGTACTCGAAGGTGAAGTCTGGTTGCCGCAGGAGGTCGCTGACGGTGATGCCACGCTGAGTTCTGACGACGTGGTGTTTGCCGAGAAGCTAGGATCGCTGACACCGCAGCAGTTTCGGGTGCTGATGATGTTGACCGAAGGACTGCTTAACAAGCAGATCGCCTACGAACTCAGTGTCAGCGAGGCGACGATCAAGGCGCACGTGACGGCGATCTTGCGTAAGTTAGGCGTGCATAGCCGGACTCAGGCGGTGATTGAGGCCAGCCGGATGGGGGTAGAAGCCCCTAAGACCGAGATGGGCTAGGCAGGGCAACCCTTTAGCTCTTAAACAAAAAAAACCGGCCTAGGCCGGTTTTTTTAGCGCTGCAGGATCTGCCCACTTTTAGTGGGCTATGTCTGAGTCAGGAGCCTGCCCTGTGGGAGCCGGGCTCCCGGCGATCTTGTCATTCTTTTCAAAAGATCGCCTGCAGGCAAGCTCCCACAAGGCCCAGCCTGAGAGGGGACCGATACCCTTTAGTTGACACCTTGGCTGCGCAGGTAATCTTCATAGCTACCGTGGAAGTCGACAATGCCGCTCGGTGTCAGTTCGATAATGCGGGTGGCGAGCGAGGAGACGAATTCCCGGTCGTGGCTGACGAAGATCAGGGTGCCGGGGTAGTTTTCCAGCGCCAGGTTAAGGGATTCGATCGACTCCATATCCAGGTGGTTGGTCGGCTCGTCCAGCAGCAGTATGTTGGGACGCTGCAGCATCATCTTGCCAAACAGCATCCTGCCCTGCTCGCCACCCGAGATCACTTTGACCGATTTGTTGATCTCTTTCTGAGAGAACAGCAGCCGTCCCAGGGTGCCGCGAATCACCTGCTCGTCGTCGGCCTCCTTGCCCCATTGGCCCATCCACTCCAGCAGGGTCTTGTCGGTTTCAAAATCAGCCGCATGGTCTTGGGCGTAGTAACCGAACTCGGCGTTTTCAGACCACTTGATGATGCCGTTGCTGGGACTGAGGTCGCCGCTCAGGCATTTTAGCAGGGTGGTCTTGCCGATGCCGTTGGGCCCTATTACGGCCACACGCTCGCCGACTTCGACCATCAGGTCAAAGCCGTCGAACAGTTGCGCGTCGTAACGATGGCCTAAGCCCTCAATTTCTAATGCCAGGCGGTGCAGTTTCTTGTCCTGTTCAAAACGAATATAGGGGTTCTGGCGGCTGGAGGGTTTGACCTCAACCAGCTGGATTTTATCGATCTGCTTGGCCCGTGACGTGGCCTGCTTGGCCTTGGAGGCGTTGGCCGAGAAGCGGCTGACAAAGGCTTTGAGGTCAGCGATCTGGGCTTTTTTCTTGGCGTTATCGGTCTGCATCTGCTCACGCGACTGGGTCGCTGCGGTCATATACTCATCGTAGGAGCCGGGGAACAGGCGTAGCTCGCCGTAGTCTAGGTCGGCCATGTGGGTGCAGACGCTGTTCAGGAAGTGGCGATCGTGAGAGATGATGATCATGGTGCAGTTGCGTTCCAGCAATACCCCTTCCAACCAGCGGATCGCGTTGATATCGAGGTTGTTGGTGGGTTCGTCCAGCAGCATGATGTCGGGTTCGGAGAACAATGCCTGGGCCAGCAATACGCGCAGTTTCCAGCCTGGCGCGATAGCGGTCATCGAGCCGTAGTGTTGCTCGGTAGGAATGCCGACGCCGAGCAGGAGTTCGCCCGCGCGGGCTTCGGCACTGTAACCGTCCATTTCGGCAAACTCTGATTCCAGTTCGGCGGCGCGCATGCCGTCTGCTTCGGTCATATCGGGGTTGGCGTAGATAGCATCGCGTTCCGATTTAACCGCCCAGAGCTCGACGTGTCCCATCATAACGGTGTCGATAACACTGTATTCTTCATAGCCAAACTGATCCTGCTGGAGCTTGCCAATACGCTCGTTGGGATCCTTGGAAACGTTGCCAGACGAGGGTTCCAGGTCGCCGCCCAGAATCTTCATAAAGGTCGATTTGCCACAACCGTTAGCGCCGATAAGACCGTAACGATTGCCTTCGCCAAATTTAACCGAAACGTTTTCGAATAAAGGCTTGGCGCCAAATTGGATGGAGAGATTTGCGGTTGTAAGCAATGTTTTATACCGAATTTAAAGAGCTAAGGGAGCAGACCGAGGGGTGTTTGCTGCAGAGGAAAAACTGTGCCGGGTATTATGCCAAGATCAGCGCTGGGAGAACAGTCTGGGCGGCTGTTATCGCGCTAATGATGGCACAGAAGGTTGTGGGTGACAGCGCTACAGTGCAGGATTGGTTGCTAAGACCCCGGCTCTGTTAGCGCTGCGCGCCCTGAATCGTTTTTAGCCGTCAGCTGTTCGCTGATCCAATTGCCAATATGACGGATCTGTTCGGGACAGACCGCGTGCTCCATCGAGTAGCTTTGAAACTCGGGTCGGTAGCCCAAGGCTTTAAGGCGGGTGATGCTGAGCTGGCCTAAAGCGGGGGGGGCTACCGGATCAAGGCTGCCGTGATAGACCTGGATCGGTAGCTGTTGATTAGCCGGGTGGGGCTTAATGCTGTCTGCGGTCGCAAAGTAGGTGGAGAGCGCGAGCAAGCCACCCAGCGGCTTGGAATAGCTGAGAGCGGCTTCGTAGTTGACCGCACCGCCTTGGGAGAAGCCTGCCAGAATGACCCGTCGGCTGTCGATGCCGCGCTCGATCTCGCGCTCGATCAGCTGGGTAATCGCCGCGGCAGAGGCCCTGAGCTGCACCTCATCGACTTTACGGTCAATATCCATCGCCAAAATATCGTACCAGGCGGGCATCACAAAACCGTTGTTGATGGTGACCGGTATCGAGGGAGCGTGGGGGAAAATAAAGCGCACCGCCAGATCCTTGGGTAGGCGCAGTTCGGGCACGATAGGGGCAAAGTCGTGGCCGTCGGCGCCTAATCCATGTAGCCAGATGATAGCGGCCGTGGCCGGCAGGGTGGGTTCAATTTCGATTGCGGGTAAGTAAGGCATAGGTGCTGGGTTCATATGGGGTTTATGGATTTAACGTCTGCTAACAGCTGTGCATTCGCCGTAAACGCTTTATATTTTAACCTTAAGTGGTTGGTTTTTATCTCCCTAGAGACTCTTTTTTGAGCGATAATCGCGCCATGAAATTTAATAAACTCGAGTGGGTCAACGTTCTCTGGGCGGTCATTACGCTGTTCGTGCTCGGGTTGTTGCTACTGCTGGATATCAGCCGCCAGCGAGAGGCGTTGCAGCTTGAAAGCCGAGTGGTGTACGAGTTCGTTTATGAACGGGCGCTGCTTAACGAAGTCATTCTGCATAATTTTGTAGAGTTGGTCGAGACCGATTACAGCAATGATGTCGCTATCAAGCGCTATGCGAGTAAGTTACGCCGGCACTACCCCCATCTTCGACGTTTGCAGATCTATCAGCGCGTTTCGGTTGATCAGCAGGGCGCGCACGAACAAGCGATGCAGGCAAAGGGCTATAGCGATTATAAGATTCATCGTGGCAGCACTGAGGATCAAAAGTCCAGTCAATTGCTCCACGATGAGTCCTCGCCCAATCTATTTTATCCAATTGTATTTGCAGACCCCCAGGCGGATTCTGAACCCCCGATACTGGGTGAGGATGGCTACGCGATTCGCTCTAATCGGCAAGCGTTTATCCGATCCAGCCACTACCTGACTGTCTTTGCAACCACGCCGTCGCGGTTCGAAGACGGTGCTATGGGTTACCAGTTGTTACATGCGCTGGATCCTAATGATACCGATTCGACAGAGGCTTATCTGGTTGTTGCGCTGGTTCTGAGTGTGGATGAGTACCTGCCCCCATTGGCGCATATTCCTCAGGGGATGTCGGTGACGCTGCTCAACGAGCAGGGAGGTGATCTGGTGAGTCGGGATAATAGCCAGGATGCGGGCGGTTGGCTGTTACCGCAGCTAAACGAGCAACGTTCGATCACCCGGTTTGGGCAGACCTTGCAGCTGCGAGTAAAGAAGCAACTGTTTTGGCGTGATACCAATTGGCCTTTCGGGCTGATTATCTTGATGTTCTCTATCGTCGCTTATCTGATCTCGGCGCAGGGGCTGCGCCGTAGAGAGGAGGCCCAACACAATAACCTGCAGCTCCGGATTCAGCTCGAAGAGGAGCGGGACCAGCTGGAGCAAAGGGTGTTGGCCCGGACTCAGGAGTTGGTGTCACGAAACTCTGAACTGCGCCAGCAGGTGAAAGAGAATCGACGTCTTACCCAAAAAATTCTGGAGGTGCAGGAATCTGAGCGGCGTAATATTGCCCGTGAGCTGCATGATGAGATGGGTCAGTCTCTGACAGCGATTCGGACCGATGCGCGCTTGTTGCAGCAGTACACCAGCGGCGACCGTTCGTCGCTGGTGTATACCGCGGCGGTGGCGATAGATACCACCGCGCAGCGGATCTACAGCGTCACCTACGCGTTGATGCGGGCATTGCGGCCGTCCGCCTTGGATGACTTGGGGTTGGTCGATGCGCTTAACCAGTGTGTGGATAGCCTACATCTAGAGCGTCAGGGGATAGAGCTAGAGCTGCAGTTGGGCGGCGCACTGAATGAACTCCCCGAGCAGCTCTGCATCCAATGCTTCCGGATCGTCCAGGAGGCATTAACAAACTGTGTTAAATATGCATCGGCCAGCCAGGTTTGTCTGCTAGTTAGATTTGACGAGACTGAACCCTATACGCTGGTGATACGTGTCGAAGATGATGGCGTTGGCTTTGATCCCAGTGTGCAGGAGCGAGGCTTCGGTCTGATCGGTATGCGAGAGCGCGCGCTGGCCCTTGAGGGCACCTTTGAGGTTTGCAGCCTACAGGGGCAGGGGACCTGGATTCAAGTCGAGCTGCCAGTTAAAGATTTTGAGAGCGAAGGGTTCGATATCGATTGAGGACCTGCATTGGCCGAGCGCTTCGAAGCAGCAGAACGTTGCTGGGGTTATCGCTACTCTTTTTGCGCCCTTTAGACGCCTGATCTTTTTATGCTCTCTGTTGCATCCTAACTTACTAAAGGCCTATCTTGACCCGGGGGCGTGACTCGCTGAGCGCATCCACAGTGGCACGGCAGTTGAAAAGTTGATCGTCATTGATTTTGTGGGCGGTTAACAGCTGCTCCTTGACTGCGAATCCTCGCTCCTCAGCGAGCTGCACTAGCAACGCCTGTTCAGTATCGCTGAGCTGCGGGGGCTGTGGTTGCAGGGGCTGTGATTGCAGAGGCTGTGATTGTAGGGGAGGGGCTGCTAGGGCGGCCGAGGCGCTAGCCTGCGGCACTGCGGTCTGGGGGCGCTGGGTTAATAACCAGGCACTATCGGCGCTGACGCTCTGGCCACAGAGCTTTAATCGCAGGCTGTTACGTTCGCTTAGCAGTGTCGCGATCTTGCTTAGGTAATCGATTCCCTGAGGGGTTAACTCCGCTGAACCGGGTTCAAAATAGACCGGCTCCAGGTTGATGGCGCTGCCTTCGATCGCATCGACTGCAAGTCGGGTCAGTCCAATCAGGGCACCGTAGGGTTGCAGGGTTAGGGTCAGGTAGCCGACGGCTGCCTCGCGGGTGACTTTGGCGATGAGGGTATTAAGTACACTTTGAATACCAAATTGAGGATCGCTGAGTTTGCCGCTGATCGGCAGCTCCAGGGCGACGTTGTCGTCGGAATCGGTCAGCAATGACAGCGCCATTTTAAGTGGCATGCCAAGCTTGGCATCAAATTCGTCGGTCGAGCCCTTCTTGGCCTGGCTGACGATAAAATTGTTGATCTCAACCTGGTTGCTGCTATCGACAAACCCTGTTTTGATCTTGCCCTGGGTTTTCAGTTTCAGTTTGCCACTATCGATCTGGTAGCCGGTTTGGCTTTTCATCAAGGGGCTGAAAGGGGTCAGTTCCATCCCCGCTATTTTGCCCTGCCATTGTCCACTGGGGGTCGCTGCGAATAGCGCGTAATCGCCGTCGAGTTCGATGGTGCCGAATCTATGGGTCCGAGCCTTCAGTGCGAATGGGGAAGCCCGATCAGAGGTTGTATCAATCTGAGTCAGGCTCAGTATATCCAGCGTCGCCTGATAGGGACGGCCCTGTTTTGGGGGGGCCGCCGAGGGTTCTGAAATCTGAATCAGTGCCGGTTTTTGGAGTGCGAATTCATCGAGTTTGAACCGGTAAGGGGCGGGCTCGTTGCTTGCTAGCTGTTCTGGCTCGGCGGTTGCTGCGGAGGTGGGTTCTGGCCCTGAAACGGGCTCTTCAGGCGTGGTCTCATTCGCCGCTACGCTGCCGCCAAACTGCTCTAACCAGGCGAGCCAGCGGTAAGGACTGAAGTTTTGATCCAGATCCAGGCGCGCATTGATGGCGCCGGGGTGGATCTTACCGATCCGGGTGCGTTGGTTGCTGCCGCTAATATCTGTGATTTGCAACTGCTCAAGCGACAGCAGTGGCTGCTCATGGCCTAACACTAGTTGCTGTAGCTCCACGCTGGCGGCATCCAGTTGGGTGGGCTGCGGTAGCTGCATCTGCTTGATGTCGAACTGTTTGAGAGCAATCAGCGCATCGCCATTTTGATCCGTCACCAATAGCTCTTTTAGGTTGGCATCGCCGCTAAACGAGGTGATTGCAGCGGATCCAATATTGAACCCCAGGGCGCCTTGCCATTGCCCCGAATGCGTTCCAATTCGCAGCTGTTGCCGGGTTATCTGCAGCGGCTGGATGCGTAAACCGCCACTAAAATCTAGTTGTTGGCTATCGGCTTCGAGCCTGCCATTGAGCTCTAGCCGTTGTTCGTGGAGGGCTATCTCGGGGTGCTCAAGATCAATGTTCTGCAGTTGTAATACACCCTCGCTGATGAGATGGGGTTGTTGCTGTCCGACGTGGCGCGCTTCGATGCGGCCTTCCCAGCCAATTTGGCTGCTGGATAGCTTAGTGTCATCCTCTACCAGGGCAAAATCATCAAGCCTCAGGCTGCCATTCTGGGTCAATTTCAAACCGTTATCGAGTTGCGCTAACTGCAGAGTAAGATCAGTGCTGAGTGCGCCTTGGAGTCCATCCAGCCAGGGTTTGGTGAGCGCGGCCAGCGGTAGCGCCTGGAGTTGTAGCTCCAGCTCGATGCTGGGGTGGTTTGAGAGGGGGGTGCCCTGGGTGCTGATAGCAAGGGCGCTGCCGTTCAGGCGTCCCTGAAGATTGAATTGAGTTTGCTGCTCAGGTGTCCATTGGTGCAGCCGTTGCAACTGTGCCTGGTCGATAACGAATTGATGCTGCATCTGCGAATTATTGAAGCTAATCGCGATATTCTGGAGTTCGAACCCCTGAAGTCCTGCGCGCCATTCGCTGGGTTGCTGATCATCCGTGCTGGTCTCCGCTGTTGCAACGGGAGCCGGAAGTAACAATGGCCCAAGTTGCCAGCGTTGTCCCTGTTGCTGGAGATGCAACTCGATCTGTCCGAGTTGCAGCTGGGTGATCTCAATCCGTTGGTTCCAGAGTGAGCGGTAGCGTAGTTCGGTTTGCAACAGCCCGACCTTGAGCGGGGGCTGGCCCGTGGCTGTTGCCGAAAGGCCCTTTATCTCGGCGTAGCCACTCCAAGGGTTTAAGTAGACCGATTGAATCTCTACCTGTTCTGCTCCGAGCTGGATCAGTTGTTGCTTGAGTTGATATTTCAACAGCAGCGCGGGGGCGACACTGATTGCCAGAATCAGGGAGATAACAACAGTGCTACGGATCAGCAGCGATTTAGCATTTATCATTGATGGATTCCGAGGTGACGGTTAACCGCCAGTAATTTTTATAACCTGAATCAGTGACTCCGTCGGCGCGACAGCGCCAGATCTGTTAATTCCGG
>CAXBEA010000065.1:0-22509 GCA_963974645.1 uncultured Neptunomonas sp.
CTCTGTTGCACGGCTAATCTGAATAACACGCTGTTTACGGATGGGAACTAGCTAGAGGAGATATGAGATGCAGGTGTTAGAGCAGCGATGAGTGAACTGATCAAGGTTGAGCAGGTAGCCAGTATCCTACGGATAGTACTCAATAATCCCGGAAAAATGAATGCGGTTACCCAGCCGATGTATCAGGCATTAGCCGGTGCCATGCAGCAGGGCGACGAGAATTCCGAAGTGCGGGTGATCTTTCTCTGTGCCGAGGGAGAAAATTTCTGTGCCGGTAACGAGATAGGGTCATTTATCGCCGCTTTGGATGACCCTGATGGCGCTGCCGTTGCGGCTATCGAGGTACCGGCGGAGCGTCTCCTGCAGCAGTTGGCCAGGTTGCAAAAACCGCTGGTGGCCGAGGTTAAGGGTGTTGCGATCGGCATAGGGGCGACGATGCTGCTGCACTGCGATCTGGTGTATGCAGATAGCGAGGCGCGTTTCATGCTGCCCTTTATCAACCTGGGGTTAACCCCCGAAGGGGGCTCGAGTCAGCTGCTGCCCCGGTTGCTGGGGCATCTTAGAGCTGCTGAGTTGTTGATGCTTGGGGAGATGTTTTCGGCCCAGCAGGCGGCTGAATGGGGGCTTATCAACGCACAGCTTGATGCTGATCAGTTGCATCCTAAGGCTTGGGCGATGGCGCTTAAGCTAGCCGAAAAGCCGCCTGCAACGCTTCGGGCGATCAAGGCGATGCTTAGGAACAATACTCAACAGCCCCTGCAGCAGGTGATTACATCGGAAATCCTGGAGCTAGGGCAGCGCCTGGGTGGCGCTGAGGCGAAGGAAGCTGTGACAGCGTTTGTAGAAAAACGCGCCCCAGACTTTTCAAATTTCAGCTGATCAGCGATTCGGCAGCGCCAGGTAGAGGGCGTTGCCATCCCGTTCGATGAGCAGCAGCAGGGTCGAGAGTTGTTGCGCTGAAGCCTCGGCAAGGGCGTTAAGACTCGTAATCTTGTTACGGTTGGCCGACAGAATCTTGTCGCCTGGACGCAGGCCCGTGAATGCAGCGGGGCTGTTGGCTGCAATTGCTTTTATGACTACGCCGCTGTCACCCTCGGCGAGAACCGCGCCGCTTAGATTGGCGTTGTAACGTTCCCCCTCGGTAACCCCCTGGCCCGGTAGCTCCAGATTGACGGTTTTCTGGAAGCGGCTGCTGTCTCGCAGCAGCTCAAAGCTTAGGGAGTCGCCAATCAGCCAGACGCCTAGCTTGGCGCGAAGCTCGGCGGTGTTTTTAATCGTCTCGCCGTTGACCTGCAGCACCACATCGCCCGGTCTGATGCCAGCCTTTTCTGCGGCTGATCCCGGTGCTACCTCGCTGACCAAGACGCCCGTTTCGTTCTGGGCTAAACCAAACGCCTCGGCCAGATCGATAGAAAGATCCTGGATCACCACACCTAGCCGTCCGCGCTTCACCTCACCGGTTTTGGCCAGTTGTTGGACGATCGCATGGGTCATATTACTGGGTATGGCAAAGCCGATCCCCACGTTTCCGCCACCAGGGGCGATGATGGCGGTATTGATGCCGACGAGTTCACCACGTAGATTGATCAGCGCGCCGCCGGAGTTGCCGGGGTTGATAGAGGCATCGGTCTGGATAAAGTTTTCATAGCCCTCAATGCCCAATCCGGTTCGTCCCAGTGCGCTGACGATTCCGGTTGTCACCGTCTGTCCCAAGCCGAACGGATTGCCTATCGCGACGACAAAATCACCCACCTGGAGTTGATTTGAGTCTGCCAGAGGCACCTCGGTAAGCCCCTCCGCCTCAACTTTTAGCAGCGCCAGATCAGCATCCGGATCGCTACCGATCAGTCTGGCCTGCAGATTACGGCCATCGGTCAGGGAGATATGAATTTCGTCGGCACCGGCGACTACATGCTGATTGGTAACCACCAAGCCCTGACCTGCGTCGATGATGACCCCGGACCCAGCGCTCTGAGCCTGACGTTGTTGTTGCTGCCGTTGCGGTGGTAGATTGAAAAAACGCCTGAAGAAGGGGTCTTCCAGCAGCGGGTTGGTTGCGCGCCTATGGGTAAAGGTGGATATGTTAACCACCGCGGGTGTCACCTCCTTGAGCAGCGGCGCCAGGGTCGGTAGCGGCTGCCCCTGAGAGTCGCTGAGCGGTAGTCCGGCCTGGCTTGCGGGAGAGGCTAGAAGCGTTAGTAACGTTGAGAGGCTAACAGCGATAACGATGGTTTTAAGTAGATGGGAGAGCTGCTTCATGTGGCTGCGCCTTGGTCTAGATGAACGTTGGGTGGCTCTGTTGAGTGTGGCTAGGAATCAATTGGAGTCAACCGGTGGGAAAAAGTTTAGTGTTAGCCAGAAAAAATTGATGTATTAATTTGAGCAGCTGTCGAAAATAAAAACGATAGCTCAGGTAGGTATTGGTCTGGCAGTCTGCTACATTCGAGCAATAATCCCTACAATGATAAAGGATATCTCTTGCGGCGCGGACACTGAGATTAGCGATGACAAGAACAAGGACTTTGATATGAGCGAGCGTAAAATTAACCCAGGCGGCCAGTCTGGCCAGAATGGCAATCTCTGGATGCGGGGGTTGATGATGCTGATCTTTATCTTTTGTCTCTGGGTTGCCAGGTTTGTGCTACTTACTGTAGCGCTGTTCCAGTTTTTGAATCTGCTGTTTACTTCGAATACCAATCAAAACTTGCTCGATTTCGGATTGAGTTTGAGCGTCTACCAGTGCCAGATTATGCGTTTTTTGACCTTTAATACCGAAAAACAGCCCTATCCTATAGGCGATTGGCCATCGTCATAACGCTTTTTCTTATTGCGGTCGACTGCGAATATACGCCGAGTTGACCGCGGTAATGCACCCGAATCCAGAGGCTGTCTACCATGCCCCTTATTGCTAACACCCCGAGTCCACCCTATTACGCGGTTATCTTCTCTAATCTGCGAACCGAGGATGATGACGGCTACGATGCGATGGCCGAGCGGATGGTTAAGCTGGCGGCTCAGCAACCGGGTTTCCTCGGGTTTGAAACGGCTCGCGATGGTCTGGGGATCAGTGTTTCTTACTGGCGAGACCTGGAATCGATTCGGGCTTGGAAAGCCAATGCTGAACATCTGCAGGCGCAACGGCTGGGTCATCAGCGCTGGTACTCCGCCTTTAAGACACGGATCGCCCGAGTAGAGCGCGATTACGGGCTCTAATTTTTAGAGAGCTTTCCAACCCCTGATCACGGCAGCTGAGGTCAAAATGGAAACACAGCAAACCGACATACTTATTATCGGCGGTGGTGGGGGCGGGCTACGCGCGGCCATTGCCGCTGCCGAAGCCAACCCCAGGCTTTCGATTGCGCTGGTCTCAAAGGTCTACCCGATGCGAAGCCACACAGTGGCCGCAGAGGGGGGCTGTGCCGGGGTGGTGCAGCCGCATGATTCGCTCGATTACCATTTTGACGATACCGTCTCCGGCGGTGACTGGTTATCAGATCAGGATGTGGTCGATTACTTCGTTAATCACGCGGCCGAGGAGAACTACCGGCTAGAGCACTGGGGTTGCCCCTGGAGTCGCAAAGCCGATGGTAGGGTCAATGTGCGTGCCTTTGGTGGGATGAAAGTCGAACGTACCTGGTTTGCAGCCGACAAGACCGGCTTTCATATCCTACATACGCTGTTTCAGACCTCGATAAAATACCCGCAGATAAAGCGTTTCGATGAGTTTTTTGTCACCGATCTAATCGTTACCGATGGGGTTTGCCAGGGGGTGCTGGCGCTCGATATTGCCAATGGCAGCTTCTCCACGCTGCTGGCCAAGTCGGTCATTATCGCCACGGGTGGCGCAGGCAGAGCCTATCGCTTTAATACCAACGGCGGCATCGTCACCGGCGACGGTATGGCGCTGGCTTACCGCCAAGGTGTTGCCCTGCGGGATATGGAGTTTGTCCAATACCACCCGACCGGCCTTCCCGGTAGCGGGATTCTGATGACCGAAGGCTGTCGGGGCGAAGGCGGGATACTCACCAACAGCGAAGGTTATCGCTATCTGCAGGACTATGCGCTGGGGCCGGAGACGCCACTGGGGCAACCCAAGAACAAGCAGATGGAGCTGGGACCGCGCGATCGTCTGAGTCAGGCATTCTGGCACGAGGAACAGAAGGGGCGGGTGATTGCCACTGAACGGGGCACCGCGGTAAACCTGGATCTACGTCACCTGGGCGAAGCTAAGATCAATGAGCGGCTGCCGTTTATCCGGGAACTGGCAAGCGCCTATGTAGGTGTCGACCCCGTCCATGCACCGATTCCGGTTCGGCCAACGGTGCACTACACCATGGGCGGGATTCAGACCAATGGGTTGACCCAGACTAGTATTCGCGGTCTCTATGCCGTAGGCGAGTGCGCCAGTTCTGGGCTCCATGGCGCCAATCGTTTGGGTTCTAATTCGCTGGCCGAGCTGGGTGTGTTTGGCCGGGTGGCAGGCGAGCAGGCCGCCGATCATGCCTCACAGGCAGAGATGCCGCAGTTCGCGGCGGTTAAAGCCCAGGTGGAGCAGCAGGAGGCCGGTTGGCAGGCGCTGCGAACGGCCAAGGGCGGCAGTCAGGCCAGTGAGAAGAAAGGCAATAAAAGCGGGGAAAGCGTGGCTCAGCTCCGTCAGGAGTTGGCGGATACGCTGGAAGAGGGGGTTGGTATCTACCGCGAAGCTTCACGAGTGCAGGCGACCTGTACCAAGATTGAGGCGCTGCAACAGCGCTTTAAGCAGATCCGGCTGCACGATGGCTCCCAAACTTTCAATACCGAGTGGTTGAGTGCTATCGAGCTGGGTTTTTTGCTCGATGTGGGGGAGGCGATGGCGAATTCGGCCCTGGCGCGTAAAGAGTCGCGCGGCAGTCATCAGCGGCTGGATCAGTTTAATCAACGCGATGATGTTAACTACCTCAAGCATACCCTGGCCTACAAGCAGCAGGATACGGCACCGAGGCTCGACTATCAGGATGTGGTGATTACTCGCTCGCAACCGGCGGTACGTGCCTACGGTGCTGCTGGCGAAGCCGAAGCCGTATCTACAACAAAAGCCACAGCTAAAGACAGAGAGAAAGCCAGCAACGCAGACAGGTCAAGTTAAGGGGAGGGGACGTGATGAGCGATGTCGCGCCATTAACGATCGAAGTGATCGTCTCGCGGTACCGGCCGCAGCAGGATGAGAAACCCTGGGACCAATCGTTCCAGGTACCTTATAGCCTGGATAGCTCGGTGCTGGAGGCGCTTAACTACATCAAGGATCATCTCGATCCCAGCCTGAGTTTTCGCTGGAGCTGTCGGATGGCGATCTGTGGCAGCTGCGGCTACATGATCGACGGGGTTCCCAGGCTCGGCTGCAAAACCTTTCTGCGCGACTATACCGAGAAAGGTTCGGTGCGGATTGCTGCGCTGGATAACTTTCCCATCGAACGCGATCTGGTTTCGGATATCAGCGATTTTGTCGAAAAACTGGAAACCATCAAGCCTTACATCATTCGCCAACAAGAGCAGCCATTGGAGCAGGGGGAATACCTGCAGTCACCGGAGCAACTGGATAAATTCAAGCAGTTTAGCCAGTGCATCAACTGCGGCCTATGCTATGCCGCCTGCCCGCAGTTTGGACGTAACCCCGAGTTTCTCGGCCCTGCGGCGCTGGCCCTGGCGTTTCGCTACAATCAGGACAGTCGTGATCAGGGCAGTGCCGAGCGGATGGAGTTTCTCAATGCTGAAGAGGGGGTCTGGAGTTGCACCTTTGTCGGCTATTGCTCCGAGGTCTGCCCTAAACATGTTGATCCAGCCGCTGCGATCAATCAGGGCAAACTGGCTAGTACTATCGATTACGGCTTGAATCTGCTGGGCTTGGCACAACAGCCAGCTGAGGGAGGCGACAAATCATGAATGCTGAAACGAGCAAGTCTAGTCCTCAGCCTCTGTCTCAACCTTTATCTCAACCCCAAGCCAGCCTGCGTAAACCCTACAAGCAACCGCAGCCAGCCAACTGGTGGTTGCAGAACCCTTGCTACCGTTTCTATATGCTGCGTGAAGCGACCAGCGTGCCGATCTTCCTCTATGCCCTGGTACTGATCTGGGGGCTGTTTCGGCTGTCGCAGGGAGAAGTCGCTTTTACCGACTGGCTACAGCTGATGGACAGTCCACTGTTGCGGCTGTTTCACGGACTGGTGATCGCAGCGGCGCTGCTCCACGCCTATACATGGTTTGAGCTGACGCCGAAAATTCTAGTGATCCGCTTGCGAGGCTTCCGAGTACCGGATCTCTGGGTAAAACTGGGGCATTACGCAGGGTTTGTATTGAGCAGCGTGGCGCTACTCTGTCTGGCATGGCTATTCTTGAAGGGAGGCTGAGTTGATGAACAATACTCAAAAAAGGACTAGCTACCAACGCTCGCATGAACCTATCGCCTGGTCGTTGTTTGGTGCCGGCGGCATGGTTGTGGCCTTTATCATTCCCGTGCTGGCGTTGATCAGCGGTTGGCTGATGCCAAGCTGGCCCGCCGAGAGTCTTTATCCCAATCTGCTGGGTCTAGCGCAGAGCTGGATCGGCAAGCTGGGGCTGCTGGCGGTGATCTCGTTGACGCTTTACCACTGTGCCCATCGGGTCTATCACGGCCTGCACGATCTGCACGTCAAGGCGAATCCGGCTTCCATGCTGATGTTGTTTTACGGTGGCGCAACGCTGCTTTCTGCACTCTGCGCGGGACTGTTATTGATGATTTGATCGTGGCTGTTGAAATAAGCGGCTGGACATTTAGGGTGCGGGATTCGCCATGTATGGGTAGTTGGTACGGGATTGAATGCAGCGTTACAGGAGATAGCATGGCAGCAAAGGGCCTCATAGCGGACCGCGGCGAGATAGACCGCTGTATCTACAAGTACTAAACCGCTCGCGCGGTAGTTGCTGCTACCTGTAAGCCCTGCATCGTCCTCATATCACCCCGATCTCTGCTGGATGCTGTACTAGAGACGTGGAGGGTATTTCCCCTCTGCTTCTTGATAGGAGCAGCATCATGGCTAATTCCAACAACCCAATCAGTCCATTACGCCAGCGCTTTATCGACGATATGGCCTTGCGTAAGTTGGCCCCCAACACTCAGTCCGGCTACATTCGTGCCGTTAAAAAGTTAGCGTTATTTCTGGGCCGATCACCGCATACCGCCACCCCTGAAGATCTGCGACGATTCCAGCTACAGATGGTCAATGATGGCGTTGCAGCTGGTAATTTGAACGGCACCATCACGGCATTGAGTTTTTTCTTTAACATAACTTTGGACCGCGTGGGCTCTCTTCGATTGATGAGTCCGGTCCGCGTACCGCGCAAGCTCCCGATTATTCTCAGCCCCATGGAGGTGGCCCGCCTGCTTAATGCCGCCGAAAAACCCAGAGACAAGACGGCACTGGCTGTCGCCTATGGGGCGGGTTTACGCATCAGCGAGGTGGTTTCCCTTAAGGTCTGCGATATTGATAGCCAACGGATGGTCCTGAAAGTCGAGCAAGGTAAAGGCAGCAAAGACCGTTTAGCTAAGCTCTCTCCAGCAATGCTTAATTTACTACGGGATTGGTGGCGCATCGCCCACGCGAAGCATTTAATGCTGCTCAATGGCTGGCTGTTTCCAGGTAGGGACCCCATTGATCATCTTTCAGCGAGACAGCTCAGCCGCATCTGCCATGCCGCTGCCAAGCAGGCCAAGATCGATAAACGCGTGACTATGCATACACTTCGGCACAGTTTCGCCACCCACCTTCTGGAGCAGAAGGTCGATATCCGGGTGATTCAGGTGCTGCTCGGCCATAACCAGCTAGGAACGACGGCACACTACAGTCAGGTCGCGACCCGGACGTTGCGTGATGTTAAAGGGCCATTGGAATACCTGAAGCTCAAGCCATCGACTCGCTGATTATTCACCGTGGCTCGTTTACCGCTGGAGGTCGCGGATATCTTCCGTACCTGCGGCCCTGCCTGGCGTAACGCCAGAGCGGGACATCTCAACCTCGGCCAGCTCAAGGCGATGTCCGCGATCGAACGTTGCCGTAGTGCCGAACTGGGCGGGCACGTACTGCGTTGTGAACGCTGCGCAGAGATCCAAGTCGCCTACAACTCATGCCGGAATCGCCATTGCCCTAAGTGCCAGGCGTCGGCGGCACAACGCTGGCTGGATGCCCGTCAGGCCGATCTGCTACCGGTGGATTACTACCACGTCGTCTTTACCCTACCAGCACCGATCAGCGACATCGCTTACCAGAACAAGGCGCTGGTTTATGGCCTGCTGTTTAAAGCGGCCTCTCAGACGCTACTGACGATCGCTCGTGATCCACGCCATCTCGGTGCCCGCATTGGGGTGACGATGGTACTGCACACCTGGGGCTCAGCACTCACCCATCATCCCCATGTGCACTGCATCGTGCCGGGTGGTGGGCTGGCGGTGAATGGTCAGGGTTGGCAAGCCTGCAAGCCGGGGTTCTTTCTGTCGGTTCGGGTGCTGTCGCGTCTGTTTAGGCGGTTATTCCTGAGTCAGCTCGAAGCGGCTCATCAGGCAGGTGAACTGCAGTTCTTCGGTCGGCACCAAGCGCTTAACGAAGCAGCGGCCTTTGCTACCTGGCTGCAACCCTGCCGACAACAGGAATGGGTAGTGTATGCCAAACGCCCCTTTGCCGGACCGCAAGCTGTATTGACCTACCTGTCTCGCTATACCCATCGGGTCGCCATCGCCAACAGCAGGCTCCTCACCTTTGATGAGCACGGCGTTACCTTCAAGTGGAAGGATTATCGGCAGCAGGGACGTACCCGGCACAAGACCTTAACGCTGGCCAGCGATGAGTTTATTCGCCGCTTTCTGCTTCATGTGTTACCGCTGGGTTTTCACCGCATTCGTCACTACGGCTTGTTTGCCAATGGTGGCCGGGCAGAGAACTTACTTCAGGCTCGGAGGCTGCTTAACGTCGTGATTAATGAGCAACCGGCTGATGCAGCCGAGTCTGCTGAAATATCGCAAAAGAGTCCCTATACCTGTCCTTCCTGCGGCGGGTCTATGATCGTGATTGAGGCACTGGCGCAAGGTCCGTGGGCTCGAGCACCACCGAGGATCGCTGCATGAACCTGGCTGAAATGTGTCCTCTTCAAAACTGTCGATCCAGATCGGCAGGGCTACAGAGCATGCGATGTACTGAGAAAGTGCGATATCGGCCTGTCGTTACCGATTATCCAGGCGACCTAAGGAGGACTGAGCGAGCCAGATCTACCGGCAAAGGGATAAAGAAAGCCATGAATACGCCGGCGGGGCTGGGTGTTATCGGGTGGAGCAATACCCTAATCCCCATAGACCTACCGCCACCGCAAATCCGAGCTTCGAGCCCCGCGGTTTCCTACATGTCGTTTTCTGCGACACCGTCCCGTTAAAACAATTGAGTACACATCCGAAGCTCAAGCTTGCGGGTCGGTATCGCAGAACACTAAGAAAACGCGATCGATCATAGTGTTGTGAAAGCGCCTCGGAGTAGCAGAGGGCTTTCTTCCGTAAGCATCAATCGCCAAGATCGTGCTTCTTCTGCTCGTATTCCTCCTTGTTAATCTCCCCGGAGGCATAGCGTTCACGCAGGATCTCCAGCGCGGATTTCGCCTGCCGCTTGTCGCGATCGGCACCCAGTACCCTCCTGAGCAGTGCAACGATCAAAATGATGACCAAAATCCAAAAAATCACCATGCCAATGCCCATGCCCATGCCCATGCCACGCCAACCTTGTCCGTTCATCATATCCGCCAACATTAGCGTTCTCCTTTTGCTCTTAGGTCTTCTCTGCGTCTAACGGCGATCTAAACCCTGTCCTAGGCGCGCGATCGGTTCCCAGTTTTTGCCACCATCACGACTTATAAATACGCTCCGCTTAAAGGTCGCTACCGCGTACTCATCCAGACTGGCAGGATTTTGGGCGATATAAGCCACTGCGTCGTCGGCGAGTGGCGGCAATCTGATCGTGTTCGCAGGACCTCCATTCCAATCCATCCACTGGAGCGTTGCTGCGCCATTATGCCCTGCATACCACAATCGGGTGCCGTCGAGATCGAAGGACACCGCCAGTGTTTGACCTGAGGCTGCACGACTGAAGTTTTCGCCTGAATCGACTGACAGAAAGAGGCCGTCGCTAGTTCCGACCGCCACTACTTTCATATCTGTCGGATGCACCGCTAGACTGCTGGGCTCAGCAGGGAGCCCACGTTCCGCCGCTTTTTTCCAAATAAAACCATCATTTAGCGTGTAGTGAAGACCACCTGACTTCATGCGCGAGTTGGCACCATGGCTGAACACATACACGGCATTTGTGTCGTAGCTGGTGGCGAGAAGATGAAAATCGGACTCGCCTTCGAGCCCTAGTTTCTTCCAGGTCGTGCCTCCGTCATCGCTACGAATCAGGCCAAAGGGATTGATAAGACCCGAGCCCGCTGCCGGGTGGCCACTGCTGTAAGCGCGGTTGCGCGTAGCGGAGAAGCCCATGAAATCGTGCTCGGGGCCGGGCGCTTTAGACCACATCCCATCTTGATAAACCGCGAGGCCATGGTGGCTGGGAATATAGAGGCGCGCCCCGTCGGCGCTCCAAGATAGGCCGTGGACGTGGGTGAGCACCTCTGCTGCAAAAGCGCTGCCGCTACTCAGAAAGAGGGTTACGGTGAGGACGCGGAGCATGGCCGTAGCTATTGAGTTTTTATTGTTCATAACATCCTCCAGTTAAATTAACAGCGACCAGTTCGCTTGATACCGTCTATCGCCTAACAGCGTAAATTTGTCTCGATGTGTGCTCATATTCTGCGCCAAAGGGGGCATTCGGATCGATTAGCTGGCCAGCTGCTGAGGCTGTACTTTGCCCCCTGATTACAGAGATCGCAAGGGGCGCTTAGCGAACTTTGCAGACCGTAAGGCCTTTCTAATGTATTCCATAGTCTCAGGCCATTTCAGCCGGAATCAGTATACAGAGCGGACATCGATGTAAATTCCGATATTGGCAGCTTCATCTACCGTACAAGCGGCCATGTCGTTGATGAGTTTATGAACTCTGGGCGACAGAAGACGACACAAAATACCTGCCGGTGGGTTTGCCACTTCTATCATTGAACGACGTACATTCGGTTGCCTATTTTACAAACACGTCACACAGCCTTCGACATGACTAATTCAAGTTGACAGATCCTCACAACAATACATATGCTTATACATATATACGTAGATGTATTTTTATATCACTGGATTTTCTAGCACGCAACAATGCCAAAGCCAGCCAAAAGCGATTACTGCTGAAGACCATGCTCCCCTTACTTAAGAACATAAAATCAACGTCGGATGACTCAGGAAATGATACGAACAATCACTGAACACTGTTCAAACAAAAAAAGGCAACACACATGAACCTCTCACCTGCGGCCATTTTTAAATGCCTCGGCGATGAAACCCGGTTAAGAACCTTACAGCTGGTGCTCAAAGAAGGTGAGCTCTGTGTTTGCGAGATTGCTGCCGCACTGGATCTATCCCAGCCCAAGGTATCGCGCCACTTAGCCCAGCTGCGTAATTGTGGAATATTGCTCGATACCCGCCATGGCCAATGGATCTACTACCAGATCCACCCGCAGCTTGGGAGTTGGGTTAACGAGGTTTTATCGACTACCGCAAAGGCTAATGCTGGGCAGTTGCTTGATGATCAACAGCGACTTACACAAATGGGTGATCGGCCGGAACGCCAGGCTAAGTGTTGCTAAATAAGATTAAGGAGAGGTCTTTATGGGATTATTTGAACGTTATCTATCGGTCTGGGTTGGCCTGTGTATTCTTATCGGCGTATCGGTAGGCAACACCTTTCCTGGTCTGTTTGCCCTAGTCGCCAAGCTGGAATACGCCCACGTCAATCTGGCCGTAGCACTGCTTATCTGGGTGATGATCTACCCGATGATGATCCAGGTCGATTTTGCGGCGATAAAGGACGTCGGCAAGCGCCCCAAGGGGCTGGTGCTAACTCTCGTTATCAACTGGCTGGTCAAGCCATTTACAATGGCGGGGCTAGGTTGGCTGTTCTTTCGCGTCTTCTTTGCTGACTGGATCGACCCGGAGTCTGCTGGTGAATACATAGCCGGTATGATCCTTCTTGGCGTCGCACCCTGCACAGCAATGGTATTTGTCTGGAGTCAGCTAACCAAGGGCGACCCCAACTACACCCTGGTTCAAGTATCAGTGAACGACCTCATCATGGTGTTCGCCTTTGCACCTCTCGCGGCCTTTCTACTGGGGATAAGCGATGTCCAAGTACCCTGGGAAACCCTGCTGCTCTCCACCGTACTCTACGTCGTGCTACCACTGATTGCGGGCATCCTGACTCGACAGGCGTTACTTAAACGCGGCCGTGAAGCGGCACTTAGCGATTTTATTCATACCCTAAAGCCCTGGTCGATCATCGGTTTGTTGGCAACTGTGGTGCTGTTGTTTGGCTTTCAGGCCGAAACCATCTTGACCCAACCCCAAACCATCTTGCTGATTGCCATTCCGTTATTGATTCAAACCTACGGCATTTTTGCCATCGCCTATTTCTGGGCCAAAGCCTGGCGCTTACCCCACAACATCGCCGCACCAGCGAGCCTGATAGGGACCTCCAATTTCTTTGAGTTGGCGGTAGCCGTTGCCATTTCGCTGTTTGGGCTGCACTCGGGTGCCGCGCTGGCGACGGTTGTCGGTGTATTGGTTGAAGTACCGGTGATGCTATCGCTGGTTGCCTTTGTTAATCGCACACAGCATTGGTTTCAGCCCGAGGTTGGGACAAGCGTTGGGAGGTAGTTCACATGTTGCATTGGTTTACAGTTTTTGCCGACTGGTTGGTTCTGGAGCAGCTGGGGTTCGATAAGTCAGAGCGCCTAGGTGCGGCGCTGCATTTTTTTGTTGAAGACACCACTAAGATCTTTGCCCTGTTGATGGTCATGATCTACCTGATAGCGTTGGTGCGCGCGTCACTACGTATCGAAGGGATCCGGGATTATCTGGCGGGTAAAAACCGCTTCCTGGGGTACGGTTTGGGCTCTATGTTCGGGGCCATTACCCCGTTCTGTTCGTGCTCCAGTATCCCTTTATTTCTTGGGTTTACCTCAGCGGGCATTCCCATTGGCACCACCATGGCCTTCTTGTTGACCTCCCCGCTGATCAACGAAGTCGCCATTGTTTTGCTGGGAAGTCTGCTCGGTTGGAAGTTCACCCTCGCCTATGTCCTGATCGGCATGGCTGTGGGCATCTTGGGCGGTTTTTTTCTGGATGCTATCAACGCGGGCCGTTTACTGCAGCCGTTTGCACGTAAGGCCTTTGAAAACGCGACCGTTCCTGCCTCCACCCAAGCCTCAGCCGAAACGGGAGGTAATACCAGTCTTTCGCTGGCCGAACGTCATCAGTTCGCTGCTGATGAGCTTAAGGATATCTTTGCCCGAGTTTGGAAATGGGTATTCATCGGTGTCGGGCTGGGTGCTGCCCTGCATGGTTTCGTGCCGGAGGGCTGGATTGAGCAGAATCTAGGAGCCGGGGAGTGGTGGACTGTCCCCGCTGCCGTACTGGTCGGTATCCCGCTGTACTCCAACGCAACCGGTGTCATTCCGGTGATGGAAAGCTTGATTACCCATGGTTTACCCGTAGGGACTACTTTGGCGTTTTGCATGAGTACGGTCGCCGCGAGCTTCCCCGAGTTTATTCTGCTCAAGCAGGTGATGCAGTGGCGATTACTGGCGATCCTGTTTGCGATGCTGCTGGTGTCGTTCACGTTGGTGGGTTGGTTATTCAATATGTTGACGATTTGGATCGTCTAAGCAAGGAGAGTTGAGATGAAAACGATCAAAGTACTGGGAACGGGTTGTGCTAAATGTTCAAAGGCCGCAGAGACCATTGAGCGTATCGCGGCTGAGCTCAATATCGAGGCCACCGTGATCAAAGAAACCGATCTGCAGGTGATGATGCAGTACGGGGTCATGAGTACGCCTGCGATCGTAATCGATGAGCAGCTGGTACACAGTGGCTCGATACCCCATCGAAGTGATATTGAACAGTGGCTCACGTCTGCCTGATCGTATCGATACCGAGCTGACATAAGGGCTGAACACCGATGAGCCTGCATCACAATCACTCGCCCAACTCGCTGAACAAAGCCTTTGGCATCGCCATTACGCTCAATATGGGGTTCGTACTGCTCGAATTCTTCTTCGGGCTTAGCGTGAACTCATTAGCTTTGATTGCCGATGCTGGGCATAACTTGAGTGACGTCGCAGGATTGGTCGTGGCGTGGGCCGGGTTGGCAGTGAGTCGACTGCAAGGCGATGACCAGCATACATACGGCTGGCGCCGAGGTTCGATCATGGCCAGTTTCGTTAATGCTGCAATTTTGCTGGCAGCAATGGCTTTACTCGCTTGGCACGCACTCGAACGTCTTCAGTCCCCAGCATCGATTTCTGGCGTGACCGTGATGGTGGTTGCCGGTATCGGGATCATCATAAATAGTTTTACAGCGCTGCTATTTATGTCCGCCAGCAAGACAGACCTGAATGTTCGTGGTGCCTTTTTGCATATGGCAGCAGACGCCTTGGTATCAGCCGGGGTGGTTGTGGCAGGCGCTCTGTATCTTTGGAAAGGCTGGGCTTGGATCGATCCTGTGGTCAGCCTTGGTATCGCCGTCATCGTCGTACTGGGCACCTGGCCGCTGATGCGGCAATCGGTTCACTTGTTGTTCGATGGTGTGCCTGAACAGATTGATGTCGTTGAGGTTCGCCAGCAGCTGCTTAGGCTGCCGGGCGTCAAGGCTATCCATGACTTGCATGTTTGGGCCGTATCGACGTCTGACAATGCACTCACCGTCCACCTGGTCGCCGACCCAGCATCCAACCAGGATCAATTACGTCAAGCCGCGTCCCGCTTATTGCTGGAACAATTTGGCATTGAGCACACGACGATTCAAATCGATAGCATCGATGCTGTAAGTCACTGTATCAACCATCAATCACCCTGCAATTAAGTAGATCTATTGCCTTAGAGGATGCCAATGAAAATCAAAGTGGGTATTAACGGTTTTGGGCGAATGGGCCGATTGGCGCTAAGGGCGGCATGGGGCTGGCCAGAGTTCGAATTCGTACACATTAATGATCCAGCAGGAGACGCTGCAACACTCGCTCATCTTCTCAATTTTGACTCAGTGCATGGACGCTGGATTCAGGATGCCGCCAGCGATGCACGTGGATTGCTCATTGAGGGTAAATCCATCGCGGTGACCGGCCATAAAACCATCGCCGAGTGCGACTGGTCGGGCTGCGATTTGGTTATAGAAGCCAGCGGCAAGTTCAAGACAACTGAACTCCTCAATACCTATCTGGAACAAGGCGTGAAGAGGGTCGTAGTCACCGCCCCGGTCAAGGAGCCCAACGTGCTGAATGTGGTTATGGGGGTCAACGACGATCTGTACGATCGGGAAAAGCACCCTGTCGTCACCGCAGCCTCCTGCACCACCAACTGCCTGGCACCCATGGTAAAAGTTATTCATGAAGCGATCGGCATCCGCCACGGAGCCTTCACCACCATTCACAATATCACCAACACCCAAAGTATTCTTGACCAGCCCCACAAGGACCTGCGTCGTGCCCGCGCCTGCGGCATGTCACTGATCCCGACCACCACCGGTTCGGCCACGGCGATCATGGAGATCTATCCAGAACTAAAAGACCGCCTGGATGGCCACGCCGTTCGCGTGCCGCTAGCCAACGCCTCCATCACCGATGCCCAGTTTGAATTGGAGCGAGACACCAGTATCGACGAGATCAACGCGCTATTTCGCCAAGCAGCTGAAGGCAGTCTGGCCGGGATCTTCGGTTATGAAGAACGCCCGCTTGTTTCCATCGACTACCGCAGTGATAACCGCTCAGGGGTACTGGATGCATCCTTCACCCGCGTGGTCAACGGCACGCTGGTTAAACTCTATGCCTGGTACGACAACGAGATGGGTTACGCCACCCGCACCGTCGAACTGGCCCGCAAGATCGCCCTGGCTGGCGTTTAACAGGTTCGTACGGGAGAGGAAAACAGGATGACAAAAACAGCTGGGGCAATCACGCCCAACCGCGCTGAAATACGTCAGTATTTGCTGGTTACCGGCAATTATTGGGGCTTCACGCTGACCGATGGCGCGTTGCGGATGTTGGTCGTGCTGCACTTTCACCAGCTGGGTTATTCACCACTGGCGATTGCCATGCTGTTCCTGTTCTACGAAGTGTTTGGCGTGGTGACCAATCTCGTGGGAGGCTGGCTAGGTGCAAGGATCGGCCTTAACCGCACCATGAACATCGGTCTGGCTCTGCAAGTCATCGCGCTGCTGATGTTAGCCGTACCCGCAGAGATGCTGAGCGTACCCTATGTGATGGCGGCGCAGGCGCTCTCCGGTATAGCTAAAGATCTTAACAAGATGAGCGCCAAAAGCAGTATCAAACTACTCGCGGGTAACGGCCACCAGAGCACTTTGTACAAATGGGTTGCTATCCTCACCGGTTCGAAAAATGCCCTCAAGGGAGCTGGTTTTTTCTTGGGCGGATTACTACTGGCTGGGCTTGGTTTCCAGCACTCCCTACAGGCGATGGCGAGTGCCCTGACGCTGGTGCTATTAAGCAGTCTAATCACACTGAAAAAAGATCTCGGCAAAGCTAAACAAAAGGCTAAGTTCAGCGAACTCTTCTCCAAGAGCCGAGCGGTCAATATTCTCTCCTCCGCACGGTTGTTTCTATTCGGTGCAAGGGATGTCTGGTTTGTGGTCGCTTTACCCGTATTTTTGAGCGCCCAGCTAGATTGGAGCCATACCGATGTGGGTGGTTTTCTGGCGCTGTGGGTCATCGGCTATGGCGTGGTCCAGGCTTTCGCCCCACACCTGGCCGGAAAAAAATCAGGGCAGGTTCCAGATGGTAAGGCCGCCTTTGGCTGGGCTTTAGTCTTGGCGGTCGTTCCAGCACTGATCGCCTTAGCAATGAACGAGCAATGGTTAAGCCATATGGCCCCAGCATTAAGCCTGGGAACGGAATCTGTGCTTATTGGCGGATTGCTACTGTTCGGCGTCTTATTTGCCGTCAACTCATCGTTGCACAGTTTTCTGATCGTGTCCTACGCCAAGGAAGACGGCGTGTCGTTGGATGTAGGTTTTTATTACATGGCCAATGCCATGGGGCGACTGATTGGAACCGTGCTTTCGGGTTGGATATTCCAAGAGTACGGCCTAGCCACATGTCTGCTGGTTTCTGCAGTGTTTCTGCTTATTGCAGCACTCATCGCCCTGTGGCTTCCGCGACACGCACAAGCCACGTTGGACAAATAAGGCTAAAACCCATTGATGGTTTTTGGTTGGCATTTGATCCTACGATATCCTCCAAAATCACTGATACGTCAGCTCGCTTTCAGTAAGCATAAATCAAGACGCGTATGGACGATGAAAGAGCGTTTTCTGTCGCCGTGATAAGTCGCCTGCTTGCGACTTTATCTAATAGATGAAATAAGGATTTTCAATGACCTTGATCAGTGTTTTTACGTACTAACAGGACTATCTTTAAGCCTACATTTAGTAATGCTATTAAATAAAACAACTGTTCGAAACAGGGGGCATGAAATGGCTACCCCTTCAATGTTGAGAGCATAAGTGTGCCGGGGAAGGAGTCACCTTATGAATATAAAGGAAAGCATTAACCTATCGAGACGACAGGTGCTTATAGGAACCGGGTCATTGGCACTGGCCTCCCTTTTTGCACCTAAGGCAATCGTGTTAGCGATGGCCGAGGCGGGGATGATTTATGCCCCCAATACCGGTAAATGGATGGGCACGACCTGTAATGGCTGTACTTCTTTTTGCGCTAAGCAGGTCTATATTCAAGACGGTCGAGCACTAAATATCCGCGGCAACGAATTTTCTAAAGTACATGGAAAATCAAGCTGCCCACGACAGTACTTGGCGCTACAGGAACTCTACGATCCAGACCGCGTGCGCACTCCAATGCTACGCACCAATCCGGAAAAAGGCCGAGGAATTGATCCCCAGTTCAAACCAATTAGCTGGGATGAGGCGATCAGCCTTATTGCAGATCAGTTTATGGCCCTGCGCGAGCAGAATGAAACACACCGCTATGTTGCCTTGCGTGGCCGCTATTCGTATCTCAGCGATGTGCTGATAAAAAACTTTACTCAAGTAATGGGCTCTCCCAATGCGATCACCCACAGCGCACTTTGTGCTGAAGCGGATAAGTTAGGCAGTTTCTTTACCGAAGGTGATTGGGGTTATCGCCAATACGATATTCAAGATACACGCTACATTCTATCTTTTGGCGTTGATCCACTGAGCGCAAATCGGCAGGTTTCCTATTACTGCAGCGAGTGGGGCAACACGTTAGACAAGGCACAGGTTGCTATCGTTGATCCCCGTTTTTCAGCATCGGCGGCCAAGGCGGACGAATGGGTACCGATTAAACCAGGGCAAGATGGGGCATTAGGTCTTGCCCTGGCGCATCAGATCCTGGTGGATGGTGGATGGCATCGACCTTTTGTCGGTAATTTCACCGATGGTCAGAATCACTTTATTGCCGGACAAGAGGTCGATTCAAATTCTTTCGAAGAGATTCACACTAATGGTTTGGTTGAGTGGTGGAACATCGCACTGAAAGACTACACCCCCGAGTGGGCTGCAGCGTTATGCGGAATCGATGAGGATCAGATCAGGCGCATTGCGGCCAAATTAATTGATGCTTCTCCTCGAGTACAAATTTGGCGCTCGCGCGGTGTTCAGATGCAACACCGAGGTAGCTATACCGCCATGGCACTACACGCACTGAATGGCTTGCTCGGTTCTGTAGATCAAGAGGGAGGGGTCCTAAAGTGGGCCTCAGCGCCAATGGCCAAGATGCCGTCCTTTAAAGAATATGTCGATGAGATCGGTAAGCCCGGCCTCAAGATGGAAAAAATGGATCGTAGGGGTCGACTTGAGTTCCCTGCGTTGAAAAAAGGAAAGAGTGGAGGTGGCGTAGTGACCAACGCCGTAGCCACCAGTATTTTAGAAGCTGACCCCTATGCCCCTGCCTTCGTATTGGGTTATCACAATAACTTCACTTTTTCAGCCCCAGGCGGACAGCATTGGGAAGAAGCCTTGAAAAAGGTGCCCTTTGTAGCCCACTTAACCACCAATATTAGTGAGTTCAGCTGGTATTCCGATCTGATTCTGCCGGCACCACATTTTATGTTCGAACGTTGGGGGATACAAAAGACCGCAGGAAACCGTTTCACGCAGGTTTCAATTACCCAGCCTGTTGTAAAACCTTTGGGTGAAGCGATTGAGGATGAATGCGGCGTTCCTTGGTTGATTGCTAACGAGCTGGCCAAACGAGGCTTTGAGAATCCGCTTAATTATTTGAAGAATGAATTTAAAGATCCTGAAACCGGTAAATCCCCTACAACGCCTGTCGAGCTGGCTATGTACGCCACCAAAATTCTAACGCAACCGTTGTGGGATCCTGCCCAATATAAAGAAGGTGACCATTTCACCGGGTGGAAAGATTTTCTTGAAAAGGGGGTCTGGAACTCCAAGCCGTATGCTTTCCGAAAACGCTGGAGTCAAATGAAAACGGTCACCAATAAATTTGAGTTCTATAGCGAAACGATGAAGCTAGCATTAGAGAAGCACGGCAAGAAACATCATACCGACCCCGATGGGGTAATGAAGGCGACCGGCTATCTAGCAAGAGGTGAGCTGGCCTTTATACCCCATTACGAAGAACCGTTCCGGTACGGTGACGAGCAGACTTACCCTCTTTTGTTTGTGGATCATAAATCTCGCCTTAGCCGAGAAGGACGCTCAGCCAACAATCCGTGGTATCAGAATAATTTGGATATCGACCCGGGTGCACGAAAAAATGCTGACGTGGCCAAGCTCAATCCTATCGATGCTGAAAAACTGGGGATACAAGACGGCGATCCGATTCGGATCACTTCCATTCAGGGCAGTATCACTTGTGAAGCATCGTTATTTGAAGGTGTAAGGCCCGGAACTGTTGCCAAAGCTTTTGGCCAAGGTCACTGGGCTTACGGACGCGTTGCCGCACGTCAATTTGGCAAGGAAGCGTTGGGAGGCAACAACAATGAACTGCTGCCATCCGCCTACGAACACTTATCAGGATCCTCTGCTTTTTATGGGCAGATAGGGGTCCGGGTAGAGAAGGTATAGGAGATTAGACAATGCGATACGGAATGGTAATTGATCAACAAAAGTGCGTGGGATGCTCCGGCTGCGTCTTTGGCTGCAAGGCGGAAAACCATACGACCGACGATATTAACTGGTGTGACAAAATAATCACTACCAGTGGCAAGTACCCAGACGTGCAGTTCGAGTACATCTCCACCATGTGCAACCATTGTGACAATGCGCCCTGTGTCAAAGGCTGTCCGACCCAAGCGATGCATAAGGGGGAAGGAGGGCTAACCCTTCATGACCCCGATAAATGCATAGGCTGTAAGGCCTGTATAGTGAACTGCCCCTATGGGGTCATTAGCTTCAACTGGGAAAAACCCCACCAGCGCTGGCAGGAAGATACCGGCATTGCCGCAGGCAGTTTTACTCCAGCAGCAATGCTAAAGGAAACAGGCGGCGATGGCAGCCCGCATAGCAACCCTGAGTCAGCTGGCTCATACCCGTCTATGCGATCTCGAGGGACTGTAGAAAAATGTACCTTCTGTACCCATCGCCTCAAAGTCGGACTTAATCCCGCTTGCGTGGAAGCGTGCCCATCAGGGGCAAGAGTGGTGGGTGATCTCGATGACCCTGCCAGTGACGTGTCTCGATTAATTAAAAAGTACGATGGCAAGCCATTACGTCCTGAGCTTGGAACAGGCGCCAAAGTGTTCTACATCCGCAGTTACACGCCCGCGCGCCGTACATAGGAGAATGGAATCATGAATACCAACACATCTAGCCGATTACTCCTGGCTCTTTCTGCGATTGGGTTGCTGTTCGGTGGCTTCTCTGCTGTAGAGGAGTTGTTTATACAGCCGTCGTTTATGACCAATGACGGGCTCGTTTGGACTCTGCCATTGGTGACCTATATCTTTTTAGCGCTGGCAAGCACCGGTGTTTCGATCGTGATGGCCAGCGCTGAGCTAACCGGCAATGAAGCCGTAAACGAGCATAAACCTGTGTTATTGATAGCTGCGCTATCATTGCTGGTCGGCGCTTTTGCAGCGCTTGCCACGGAGATGGGCTCACCATTAAACGTGTTTTGGCTACTACTAAGTCCGAACCTGAGTTCTCCAATCTGGTGGATGGGAACACTCTACTCAATCGAGCTAGCGCTGCTAAGCATCAAGCTATTTACTCTTCTCAGCGGGAAAGAACAGGGGCGAGGTCACATACTGACCATCGCCACTCTGGCGGTTGCCGTTTTGGCGGCACTCGTTCTTGGTAGTGTGTTCGGAACTGTGACCGGACGTGAAGGCTTTAGTGGGCTAGATGCGTCACTGCTTACGCTACTTTGTGCCCTAACTAGTGGGGTAGTTTTGGTGCCTTTGCTAGTAAACAGCACTGCGCGCCATTCAATGCTTCAACCTGGGCGTATTTTGATCGGCGCGCTCAGTTTGTTGCTGGTCGTTAAGTATGTCTATCTGGTTCGTGGCAGCGTACCTAGCGAGGTGAGCTGGGTTGCTCTATGGATGCCGATACTTATGATCGGTGCATTAGCCAGCTACCGGGCTATGCCCGTTATAGCCGCCTTGATTGCGATGCCCGCATTACTGTTTATTGAGCTCAGTTTTGTCATCCAAGGTCAGTTGCTAGTTTTGGGACCAAAGCAGACCTGGCTAGGCTCATTGCAAAGCTATGCTCCCAACATGGCTGAAATGGGGATCCTGGCATTTGGCTGTTCAGTTGCTTACCTCTGTTACTTTGTGCTCAGTAGAATACTTGAACTGAAAAACAAAAGGCTAAACAGCCCCGCATGAAAATAAATAGGCACTTAGATGCAGCCCCGGTTTGAAGAGGACTGGGGCTGTTTGTCTTGTGAAGTAATTTAGACAGGCAAATGGTTTACTAGCACCAATGCGGTAGAGACTCAACTAGCATATTAGTGATGTCCGGTTAAGTGACCAGAGCCTAGAGTATCAGTCTGGCCAACCCCCTCTGAAATGTCGGCAATAGGTGCAGGAGCTGGAGTCGGAAGACCTTTCAATAAGCTTCCACCCTAGTACAATGATTGCTACCATGCCCATCATCAAATTGAATTTGGTTCATGCAATGAGAACGAAGGATAGCTGACCGTCGACCTAACATACCTCTGGGCTGATGGCTGCTAAGTATATGGACCCCTCCTGTTTAGCAAGGAAGCACGGTTTCAGAGTTAAGACGCGTATGTATATTCGGCTTTTTAGCGGAGACGCTATCTCCTAGCCCTCTATGTATGCGCACCCCGATTCCT
>CAXBEA010000066.1:0-21986 GCA_963974645.1 uncultured Neptunomonas sp.
CTAGCGCTCTCCCCCTTTCTGGAGGACTTCTCTCGGTTCGGATCTGAGGAGGGCGACTGGCTAGGGTTTAGTCAATAACAGGCATTTGTTATCGACTAAACAGCCGCTGCAGCTGACGCCACTGTTGCAATTTCTGGGAATAATTAAGGCTGGCATGCGCTGGACTGGTTGAGGGTAAACGCTGTAACAGCCTGGGCTGAATAGTACCTAGCAACCCAGGCAGCACATATTTCCGGTAACTTTGCTCTGCTTTAGCGCCGTTAAAAAAAAGTGCCTCAACGGAAGGGTATTGCTGGAACAGGGTAGCAAAGTCATTAGCCTGAATGCTCGACTCAACGATCGCAGAATCCAAACTTCCGGGTCGCTCGCAGCACGCTAAAGCATCCCATAAAGCCACGCCCTGCCGCTGCAACGCCTGTAATCGATCGGGATAAGTCAGCTCGATTGAAAACCCAAACAGCTCTGCCATGATCGGCCAAAAGCTGTTTCTGGGATGGGCATAATACTGCTGCTGTTGCAGTGAATGCTGACCCGGCATTGAGCCAATAATCATCACCCGAGCACCCGGTGCAATCACCGGCGCAAAGCATTCTGAGAACTCCACCCTACGACTCCTTACTCTCCTCCTGTCTCCTCTACGATCGCATCGGCAACAGCCGCTACCGAATCACTGTCCAGTCGCTCAACACGCTGGAAGCCACGTGGCAGTTTATTGCCTCGGCGGCCACGCTCACCCCGGTAGTGTTCCAGGTCTGAAGGTTTCAGGGTCAGGTGACGTTTACCCGCATGGATGGTCAGGCTAGCACCGGCATCTAGCACCTGGGTAGCAACAACGAACTCCTCACGGCTGGCAACTTTGGCACTAGGGATATTGATAATCTTATTGCCCTTACCCCGCGCTAGCTGCGGCAAGTCTGCTACAGCGAACAGCAGCAAACGGCCTTCGTTGCTCACCGCAGCCAACAACTGCCCGCTATCAAGGCGCACCGCCTGGGGACGCATCACTTGACTCCCTTTAGAGAGGCTTAAGACCGCTTTACCCGCTTTGTTTTTACCCAGTAGATCATCGAATTTGCACACAAAACCATAACCACTGTCCGCTGCAAGCAGGAAGTAATGCTCGGGAGATGCGATCAGCAAAGCATCGATCGTCGCGTCGCTAGGGATCGATAACCGCCCGGTCAGAGGTTCACCCTGCCCCCTCGCCGATGGCAGGGTATGCACGGGCAAGGAATACCCGCGTCCATTGGAATCGATGAACACCGCCGACTGATTCATCCGCCCAGGAGCCGATAGCTTGTAACTGTCGCCTGCTTTGTAACTCAGCGCTGTAGCATCGACATCAAAGCCTTTCGCCGCCCTTACCCAGCCTTGATTCGAGAGCACAACCGTCATCGGATCAGAACCCAACAGATCGATCTCGCTAAAGGCTTTGGCCTCGGCACGGAGCCGAATGGGGGAGCGGCGATCATCGCCAAACTGCTCCATGGCAGCGTTTAATTCCTGCTTGATCAGCTTACGCAGTGCGGCCTTGGAACCCAGTAGTTTTTCCAGCTTCAACCGCTCTTTATTCAGTTCATCCTGCTCGCCGCGAATGCGCATCTCTTCGAGTTTGGCCAGATGACGCAGCTTCAATTCAAGAATCGCTTCGGCCTGAATATCGCTGATACTGAAACGCTCCATCAACACCGGCTTGGGCTTATCTTCGGCACGGATGATCTCGATCACCTCGTCGATGTTAAGAAACGCCACCAGCAAGCCATCAAGAATATGCAGCCTATCCAGCACTTTCTGCAGTCGGTATTGGAGCCGTCGGGTCACGGTATCGGTGCGATACTGCAGCCACTCGGTGAGGATCTGACGCAGGTTCTTGACCTGGGGCCGACCGTCGGTGCCGATCATATTAAAGTTGACCCGGTAACTGCGCTCCAGGTCGGTGCTGGCAAACAGGTGCGCCATCATCTGTTCAACATCAACCCGATTCGAACGGGGGATGATTACCAGTCGGGTTGGGTTCTCATGGTCGGATTCGTCACGCAGATCAGAGACCATCGGCAGCTTCTTGGCCTGCATCTGTGCCGCAATCTGTTCCAGCACCTTGGCACCAGAGACCTGATGCGGCAACGCGGTGATGATCACATCACCCTCTTCTTTGGTGTAGACCGCACGCATCCGCACCGAACCACGACCACTGTGGTAGAGCTTACGTAGCTCCTCTGGCGGGGTAATAATCTCCGCCTCGGTAGGAAAGTCAGGTCCCTGAATATGTTCGCAAAGCTCATCCACATCGGCTTGCGGGTTATCCAGCAGGTGCAAACAGGCCCCCACCACTTCACGTAGGTTGTGGGCGGGAATATCGGTAGCCATCCCGACCGCAATACCGGTGCCGCCATTAAGCAATACGTTAGGTACTTGCGCCGGCAACGTCAGCGGCTCATGCAGGGTACCGTCGAAATTTGGACCCCATGCTACCGTCCCCTGTCCCAGCTCATTAAGCAGCAATGAGCTGTAAGCGGTCAGCCGTGATTCGGTATAACGCATCGCTGCAAAGGATTTGGGATCATCGGCTGAGCCCCAGTTGCCCTGTCCATCAACCAACGGATAACGGTAAGAGAAGGGCTGCGCCATCAACACCATCGCTTCGTAACAGGCGCTGTCACCGTGAGGATGAAATTTACCCAACACATCACCGACGGTACGGGCTGATTTTTTAAACTTAGCGCCGGCCTTTAGCGCCAACTCCGACATCGCGTAGATAATCCTCCGCTGCACCGGCTTTAGACCATCACCGATATGGGGCAAGGCTCGGTCAAGGATCACGTACATCGAGTAGTCCAGATAGGCTTTCTCGGTATACTCCTTCATCGATTGGCGTTCGACGCCTTCATCAATCTGTACACTGGCTGACATAATTTACTTCTGTGTCTATAAATAGAGTGAGTTATATAATTAATTTACATAGTGTTTCTGGACATATCTCAAGCAGAGCCAGAGCAAATTCAGGGTAAAGTCAGCTCAAAACAGCCGCCTCCGAGGCTGCTATTATTATTCAACGTCACTCGACCGCTTTGACCTTCGCGCTGATGCAAGGCAGCCACCTGAACGGTAAAATAGAGCCCTAATCCGGTACTGCCACTGACGAAATCTACGCCCATCGGACGGCTATGCAGCTCTCCCAGCATTTTATCCGGATAGCCGGGTCCATCATCCTCAATCCGGATACATAACCGGTCCTGTTGCTGAGCAAAACTGATCCGTACCCTAGACTTGGCATAGCGAATCACGTTGGTGAAAATATTACTTAGAACACCCACTAGCAGATTGCGATCAAAACTCCAGCACAGATCCGCCGGCACATGCTGCTCGATGGTAATACCCCAGGGCTGCAGGATAGGCTGATTCATTAAAACCAGATCCTCTACAAACTCATCCAGATACTGGTCATCGAGCTGAATCGGGTATTGGTCCTGTTCAAATTTATACAGGGTCAGCAGCTGAATCAGATAATTATTCAGACGCGTTGTTTCAAACTGCAACTGCCCGATATCAACCTGACCCTGTCCGGTTTGAACAGGCAGCTGATTGATCTGATGCATCAGCAAGCCTATTGAATTTTTCATATCGTGAACGGCGGATGCCAGCAGAGTCGAAAAATCAAGTGGTGCCTCAGACGCCATAACCTTAGCCTTTATTCAGTTTTTTCTGTAGCGTAGCAAAGCGCGCCTTAAGATCTTGGTAGACCTTAAAACGTTTGCTATCTGAAGGCAGTGAGCTCACCCGATCCAGGGCCTCGCCCACTTGCTGCATTAGCGCAGGATCGATGTGTGTTTGGACCATATGATGCATCGCCACCTGCGCCAAGTTGAGATTAATGGCAAAGCTGCGCGGCTTCTCTTCTATAGCCAGTTGCAGCACCACTAACGCATTACTGACCTCGCCTTTACTGTACAGCTCTGCCGCTTCACTGTTTCGTACAGACTCTTCACCCTGCATTTGGCTAACCACTTCACCAGCAAAATCGGCCTTTCCCGCCTGATCTAACTGTTCGATCAGGTGTTCCTTGAATTCTAGCGGTATACTGCCGTCCTGATCCTTTTTACATAGGTCAAATGCGAGCATTAGGGCATGTTCTGCTTCGGAATCATTACCTTGAGCGTCATAGACCTGCTTCTCAGCCAGCCTCGATTGTAAGGCGATGGTTCGATCGCCACGGTAGCTGGTACGCAACTCATCCATGACCAGCATCACTTTCTTCTCCATCCGCTTGGCCGTGACAGCATCTACATCGGTGACCCGTTGACTGATTACCGTCGCCAGCTGCAAGTAGTTTTCAGGGCTACGATTAATCGAAAACTTACCGACTTTAACGCTACGCAGCAGCGCACGCTCTGCCTGTTCTAGATCTCCGTTATTAAGGGCTAACTGCCCGAGTCTCGATTGCCGGGATACATTGATAGGCGAGATTTTAGCTGCGGTAGCGAGCGACTCCTGCGCCCCTTGCAAATCGTCAACCTTTTCCTGGCAGCGCGCTAACCAGTCCCAGCCATGAACGTAGCCTCGGTTAACGCTGAGTAGCTGCCTGAAGGCTTTTTCCGCCTTGTCGTACTGCCCTTGATAGAAAAAGCTCTTGCCGAGACCCAGCTGCGCCCAGGGTATGAATTTCACCATTAGGATCTGCTGGTAGATATCACGGCAGCCGTCGTAATTACCCTGCTCCAGCAACAGGTCGGTTTTGAGTTTAAGCAGATAGCTTTTATAGCGAGGGTGTTCCGGCGCCAAGCTATCGCACTGAGCAATGGCATCCAGCATATTGCTCTTATCAATCGCCTTAAATATAGGCAACAGCGCTTCGCGCCTTCGCAGTAAACGCTCTAGTCGCGCGAGCAACACGTCTTTGTTAAAAGGCTTGGTTAAGTACTCATCGGGTTGGAATTCGAGTGCGCCCATCACCATATCGGTAGTGTTTTCAGCAGTGATCATAATGTAGATGCAATCACTTTTAAGCAGTTTATTCTGCTTCGCCTCTTCCAGCACATCGTTGCCGTTTCGACCCTCACCGAGATTGAAATCTGACAACACAATATCAAACGCATTCGCCTTCATTAAAGGCAACGCTTTTTCACCCGATATCGCAATTTCTATTTCCAAAACCCCAAACTGGGACAACATCATCCGCAGTGCAGAGCTGAAATTAGCAAAGTCTTCGATAATAAGAACGCGTAACTTGCTGTAGTTTACCCCTGCCATTGCCCCCTCCCGCGATAGACCTGTTTTCATATGATAGCGACTTAACTGACTCAGAGTTCCGCAAGATTGCCTTTGCTCTGAAGCCAGTCTTTTCGATCACCGGAGCGCTTTTTCGCCAGCAACATATCCATCATCTCGAAGGTTCCATCGTCATCTTCTACGCTTAGCTGTACCAAGCGCCGGGTGTCGCGCGCCATCGTCGTTTCACGCAGTTGCAACGGATTCATCTCCCCCAGACCTTTAAAACGTTGCACATTGACCTTACCGCGTTTGTTTTCGGCATGAATTCGATCAAGGATGCCGGTCTTCTCCGCCTCATCCAGGGCGTAAAACACCTCTTTACCGATGTCAATTCGATACAGCGGAGGCATCGCCACATACACGTGCCCGGCCTCGACCAGCGGCTTAAAATGGCGCACGAACAATGCACAGAGCAGCGTAGCAATGTGTAGCCCGTCAGAATCCGCATCGGCGAGAATGCAGATCTTGCCGTATCGCAAGCTATCAAATTTCTCAACCCCAGGATCCACACCGATCGCTACCGAGATGTCGTGGACCTCCTGAGAAGCCAGGATATCGCCGGACTCGACCTCCCAGGTATTCAGAATTTTCCCCCGCAGCGGCATCACCGCCTGGTACTCTCGGTCACGAGCCTGCTTGGCCGAGCCACCGGCAGAATCACCCTCTACCAAAAACAGTTCGGATTTAAGCGCATCGGTGCCGGAGCAGTCGGCCAATTTTCCCGGCAGCGCAGGACCGGCTGTTACCCGTTTACGGGTTACTTTCTTACTCAAACGCATCCGTTTCTGGGCATTACTGATCGCCAACTCAACCAGCAGCTCTGCCTGATCGGTGTGCTTATTCAACCAGAGACCAAACGCATCCTTGACCGTGCCACTGACAAACGCCGCCACCTGCCTTGATGACAGTCGCTCCTTGGTCTGACCAGAGAACTGCGGATCCTGCATCTTCACCGACAGGACATAACAGCAGCGTTCCCAGATATCTTCGGCGGTAAGCTTCAACCCGCGTGGTAACAGGTTACGAAAGTCACAGAACTCACGAATCGCCTCAAGCAGCCCGGTACGAAAACCGTTGACATGGGTTCCACCCTGGGTAGTCGGGATCAGGTTGACGTAGCTCTCGGCGGTGGTGTCTCCCCCTTCGGGCAGCCACTGCACCGCCCACTCGCAGGCTTCCAGCTCGCCGGTCAGGGTTCCAAAAAAAGGATCTTGCGGCAGCGTTTCAAACAGCTGGGTCGCGCCTTTCAGGTAATCCACCAGGCCATCTTCGTAATACCAGCTCTCGATGCGTTTCTCTTTACCGCTGAGATCGGTGAAGCTGACTTTCAATCCAGGGCAGAGAACCGCTTTTGCCCGTAACATATGGCGTAGATGACTCACCGAATACTTGGGCGAATCGAAATACTTGGGATCGGCCAGAAAGCGTACCTCAGTGCCGGTATTGCGCTTGCCGACCGTATCGATCACCTCCAATTCAGAGACCTTCTCACCATCGGCAAAGCCTATCCGGTACAACTTGCCGTCACGTTTAATCTGTACGTCGAGTAGTTTCGACAGCGCATTCACCACCGAAACGCCAACCCCGTGTAGGCCGCCCGAAAACTGGTAACTACTATTGGTAAACTTGGCCCCGGCATGGAGCCGGGTGAGGATCAGTTCAACACCACTGATGCCGTGCTCCGGATGAATATCAACCGGCATCCCGCGGCCATTATCAGAGATCGATAACGAGTTATCAGCATTGAGGATAACCTCGATCTGGCTCGCATGGCCAGCCAGTGCTTCATCGACAGCGTTGTCCAGCACCTCCTGTGCCAGATGGTTCGGCCGGTCCGTTTCGGTATACATGCCAGGACGTTTCCTGACGGGATCCAGGCCGCTGAGAACCTCGATAGCATCGGCGTTATAGCTCGTATTCATGGTCAACTGAGTGTATCTCTAAGATAGGATTCGGCTAGTTGCTGCAGTTCGCTATCGCCAGCAAACTCAAACATACGCGGCCAGTAAGATTTAAAATTGACGAAGCCATGATCACCGCCAAGCGTCACCACCTGCGAAGAATCGCTGAATTTATCAACCCCTTGACGATAATCGAGCACCTCGTCTCCGGTTTGGGTCAGTAACAGATAGCGGCGGGGATCAGACAACTCCGGGCAGTCTAACGCCTTGAGCTGTTGCAGATGATCACGGGTCAATAGGTAGCGCTGATGGGTATAGAAATTTTCAACTTCACCCAACCAGCTATCCAGCAGATCGAAGGGTCTGATCGAAGGATTGATCAGGATGCTGCGGATCGACTGTTTAGAGCCATATTTCTCGGTCAACCAGGTCGCATAGAACCCTCCCAGCGAACTGCCTACCAGCACCAACGGTCGAGCAGCATTCTCAACCACCAGCTGATCAAGCATAGCGATAGCCTCCTCTGGTGGATAGGGAAGACTAGGAAGCAATAGTCGATCCGCCTGATCCAACTCTTTTAGCCACAATAGCAGCTGCTGCGACTTATAGGATTGCGCGGAGCTGTTAAACCCGTGGATATACAGGTACAGGGGCGCGACTATAGACGTCATGGCGATATCGCTCTGGCATGTGAGCGCAGATTTTTACACAGTTTGGCTAAAATACCCAATCGACAATCACTTAGACTAATCAACGCAAACCCACTCAACCCCGGTCTCTAGCGCAAAGCGATTAGCTGTCGTTGAATTCGTCTGTTGATTCGGCTCTTGGTTCGATCCTGCCGAAAACAGCTTTAGCCAACGGTAGCCCGGCAACGCCGTGGCTCCCTCCGTCTCGACCAACAACTGTTCTTGAGCCATTACAAACTGCACTGCGGTCGAGGGACAACCGAGCACCCTGACATTAGCCTGGGTCAAATCCCACTGCTGATGCACATGCCCAAACAGGATTGTTACCTGCACCTTATAACGACCAAGAAGCGCCCATAATCGATCGGCATTGGCGAGCATAATCCGGTCCTGCCAATCACTTTGTACCGACATCGGATTATGGTGCAGCACCACCAGCAGCCCTGCTTTCAACTTCTGGCAGATCTGCAACTGCTCTTCAAGCCGTCTCAACTCGGACTCTGCCAATGAACCAGAACCCTGACCATCGGCAGCGGATGTACTGTCGAGAAGAACTATAGACCAGCCGTTACAACGCAGGTTTAGCGGTTGCGCGGGACGTATCCTTTGCATCGTTTGAAACGAATCATGATTGCCGGGAATCCAATACCAAGGTTTATCAAAGCGCTCAAGATAGCGTGCCAAACGGCGGTAGGCAGCGCTATGCCCCTGATGGACAAGATCACCGCTGAGCAATAACCCATCCAGATCTGGATGCTGTTGTTCAATATGCCCCAGCACCGCCAACAGCTGCTGCTCGACATCCCGGTCGCGGTAGCGCTGCTGAGCTAAAGCCTGCAGATGCAGATCACTCAGCTGGATCAGTTTGCAGCACTCCGAACTTGCTGTGACGATAGTTTCAGTGCCGCTTACTTCAGAACTGTTAACGACAGAACGGTTAGCTTCAAAGGGGTTACCCTCAAGGCTATTGATACAGGAAATAGGAATCACGCTTGCGCCAAGGTATCTTGGGTATGACCATGGGCCAGACACTGACTCAGCCATTCGCTCAGATAACGATTGAGTTGAGCCTTCTCATCCGGCTGGCGCATCTGTGCATTTGGGTAGGAGTATCGCCCTTGCAACTGGCGGTGCTGTTTGGAGCAGACAACTTCAGCCAGCCGCGCATCATGATAGAGCCGGATTCGAAGTTCTGGCATTGCCAACCAACTGCCCTGTTGCTGACACTGCTCAATCCGCAGGGTGCTGGTATAGGCAAAGCGCTCTTCGATCTCGATCTCGATCTTAATCTCAACAACAGCCTGGTGCTGCTGCCAATTGATCTGAAATTGGCGTAGATCCGTGCTGTCAAAATCGGGCAGCAGGCGCATTAGCTTATGGTAGTTAGCTTCGCAACAGGCCATCTGCGCACTGAGGTCAGGGACGTAACGCTTCTTCACGGCCATATTCATGGTCGAATACCTTCGGCAAGCCTGGTCGCAAGCAGCGGCTGCCACTGCGCCCGTAACTGAACCTGATTAAGCTCCAGCCACTGTAGCGCCATGATAGTCGCTGCATTATTGATCGAGCCTTCTAGCACCGCCTGATACGCTTGCTGGCGAGGCATAACCAGCGCACGTATATCCTCCCCTTCGTGCGCCAATCCATAAAAACCACCCAGGCCTTCGCTATGCATCAGCGCGCACTGCAGATGAATCTTCTCCTGACTTCCCCCCGGGCTGACGTGATACTGGCAGATAGGCTTCAGCGCCAGCAACTGCATCCCCGCTTCTTCATCGGCTTCACGGTGGGCGACATCGGCTACCGATTCGCCCGGCTCAACAATCCCCGCGATCAACTCCAACAACCAGGGACCCGCCCCGTCGTCCATCGCGCCGACCCGAAACTGCTCGATCAGCAATACCGAATCGGTGATCGGATCGTAAGGCAACACACAGACCGCATCCCCACGAATAAATAGCTCGCGCTGCAGCGGTTCGGTCCAGCTGCCATCGAAGCAGCGGTGCCGCAACTGCAGGCGATCGAGTTTAAAAAAACCGTCAAAAACCCGCTCGCGTTTGAGCAGTTCTACATCGGACAGACGAAAGGTGGGGTTGAATACCGGCATAGGGACATCCTTTACAACTTCGCTCAACTATAGCCGGATTGCCCCAGCAGAACCAACATCGGCTATGATCGGATTCTAAGCGTTTGAATAATCAGCGGCGATGTTTATAGTGGGCGCTGTTTTTGATTATCACCACCGAGGACTTCATGAGCCGTTCATATTTAATTTTGGGGGCAGGCATCTCCGGCCTGACCAGCGCCTGGTTTCTTAAACAGCTAGGGCATCAGGTGACACTGCTCGAAGCCCGCGACCAGGCGGGTGGCAACCTGCGCACCCTCAAGCGCGACGGCTATCTGATTGAACGCGGTCCTAACTCGACCCTCAACAACCGCCCGGCGCTGAACATTTTATTCAACAGCCTGGGCATAGACCCGATTATGGCCAACAAAGCCAGCAATAAGCGCTTTATTCTCCGCGATAACCAGATCCACCCGCTGCCGATGGGCCCTGGCGATTTTATCCGCACCCCCTTATTCAAGGCTGCGGGAAAATGGCGGCTGCTGCTCGAACCTTTTATCGGCCGAGCCAGCGAAGAGGAGACGGTGGCTCAGTTTGTCGAGCGCAGACTCGGCAAGGAGTTTCTCGATTACGCCATCAATCCCTTTATCTCTGGGGTCTACGCCGGAGATCCGGATAAATTATCGGCACGTGCTGCAACCGCCAAGGTGTATGCCCTGGAGCGTGATTATCGCTCGATGATCATCGGCGCGTTGGCCAAAACCCTATTTCATAAACACCGCGGTGGCGCTGGCCCTTCCGGCGGGATGATCTCGTTTGATCAAGGGATGCAGTATCTGACCGATACCCTGGCCGATAAGCTGGCTGCAGAGCTACAGACAGGAGTTGCGGTGAATACCCTGCAGCAACTCGACGATGGTCGCTGGCAAGCTGGCAACGATACCCAGCAGTGGCTGGCCGATGAGGTAATTATTACGCTACCCGCCAGTGCCTGCGCCGAGCTGCTGAGCCCGCATGCTGGAGAGCTCAAAACCCTGTTCCAATCGATCGAATACCCAAAGCTCGCCTCGGTATCACTCGGCTTTAAAAAGTCACAGGTCAACCACCCGCTGGATGGTTTTGGCTTCTTGATCCCCCGCTGTACCGGGGTCGAAACCCTGGGGGCACTCTTCCCTTCGAGCATCTTTCCGTATCGCGCACCCGAAGACCATCATCTGATGACCTGTTTTATTGGCGGCGCTCTCAATCCTGCAGCTGCAGAGGCTGAGGATTCCGAACTACTCCGTCGGGTGATGCGAGACATCGGCCCTTTACTCGGGATTACCGGCGAACCCGAGCTGGTCGAGATCAGCCGCTGGCCGCAAGCCATTCCGCAATACCAGCTGGGCCATCTGCAGCGCCTTGAAGCGATAGAACATGCGCTCAAGCCCTTCAAGGGGATCCATCTTCGCGCCAACTGGCGTGATGGTATCTCTGTAGCTGACTGTATTCAAAACGGTTACGAACTGGCTCAGGCTATAGGCCGATAACAATTTTATGGGGCACTCATCTAGTCGAGGGGTCCTCCATAAGTATTTAATCCCTTGCTCCACAAACGACTTATGGCAAGATAAGACAGATTCAACCACACTGACAGCAACGTTAGAGCGTCATCCGAGAAAGCTGAGCTAGCCGAGACCGCCCCTATGTCACTGCGCCAAAAACTTATCACGCTCCTTGACTACACCCGCATCCATAAGCAGTTTCAGCTGTATTTCAGAGTCGTACCCGCGCGGACACCCGAACTCCAGCAAGAAGCCTTCCGCCTGCGTCACGAAGTCTACTGCCGTGAACTGGGCTGGGAGCCTATCAACGATGCCGAGATGGAGACCGATCATTTTGATGCCCAATCCGAGCACTGCCTGCTACAGAATGTCAATAACGGCGAGTATGTCGGCTGCATCCGAATGATACTCCCCCATCCTGAGCGTCCGGATGAGCCGCTGCCTTTCCAACTATCCTGCACAGAAGTTATGCACCCTGGCGAACCCAACGCCGAGCAGCAGCATCGCATCGCCATTGCTGAAGTGTCGCGGCTGGCAGTACACGGCAAGTACCGTCGTCGTCCTAGCGAGAAAGGCCACCCCGTAACGATCAACGAAGCCGATTACGGCACCCGCAAGCAGCCCCGATTTCCTTACATCCCTATAGGGCTGTATATGGGGTTACTGGAGATGGCCCGGGTCAACAACATTGAAACACTGTACATTCTCACCGAGCCGACGCTAGCCCAGCATTTTTGCAAGCTAGGTGGCAAGCTTTATCCAGTAGGAGGCTCCATCGAACACCGCGGCAAAAGGATCCCCTACAAAATGGACGTTAATCTAGTCATCAAACAGATCAACATCCTGCTTAAGCCCCTATTCAATGTCATCAGCAAAGAGGTCAAAGCAGGTTACCTAAACAAAAATCAGTGACGCTTCCGCAAAGCCGCACCCTAAGAACTCTTTACCTATAGCCGCAGCAAATACTCACCCGCTACTGAGTTAACCGACTAGACTGAGCTTTTCATAAGCATTAGGGTTTTCATAAACATTGGGGTTTTCATAGAGATTAGGGGTTCTAAAGCGATAGCCGATCCAACAACCCCCTATAAACCAATCCACAGGAATCCAACCATGGCAGATCTCCAAGCGCCACTGCGCAACGATGTCCGACGACTGGGCAAGCTACTCGGACAGGCGATCAGTACCGATCAGGGACAACCCTTTCTCGATAAGCTAGAGGGGATTATTAGCCTGTCTAAAGCAGCCCGTCGCGGCGAGGTCGACACCGCGGAGCTGGTCAGTGCTCTGCAACAGTTGGAGCAGGCAGAACTGGTTCCGATGGCGCGGGCTTTTGGCCAGTTTTTAAACCTGGCCAATCTGGCCGAGGAGTATCATCGCGTCCGTCGTCGCAATTCGCTGGTCGTTACCAAGCCTGATCCTCAAGCACTCAACCAGGTCTTCGACGGGATTATTGAAACCGGGATCGACCCTCAGCGCCTTGCCAGTAAAGCTGCCGAATTGAAAATTGACCTAGTTTTGACCGCGCACCCCACCGAGGTCAACCGGCGTACCTTTATCCAAAAATACGAGAGTATGGCGGAACTGCTCGAGCAGCTCGATCATGAACACCCACTCAGCACCCGCACCCTCGATCTTACCGAACGCTTACAACAACTGATCAGCGAAGCTTGGCACACCAACGAGATCCGCAGCGAACGCCCTACCCCGGTCGATGAGGCAAAATGGGGCTTTGCGGTCATCGAAAATTCACTCTGGGAGGCCGTGCCCACCTTCCTCCGTCACTTTGATCGTGAGCTAAAGCGTGTTTCGGGAAAGCAACTGCCATACGACGCAGCACCGATCCGCTTCTGCTCATGGATGGGAGGAGACCGAGACGGTAACCCTAATGTTACCGCCAAGGTCACCGAAGAGGTGTTACTACTGGCCCGCTGGATGGCTGCCGATCTGTTGCTGGGTGATATCTCAAATCTACTTCACGAACTGTCGATGAGCCGCGCTAGCGCAGAATTGATCGAACAGACCGGCCCCTGTAGCGAACCCTACCGTGAACTTTTACGTCAGGTACGGCAAAAGCTTAAGAACACTCGTCTCTGGGCCAAAACCAGCCTAGAACAAGGCTGGCAGATACCCATAGATACCTACCAACAAGACCAAGAACTGCTGCAACCGCTGCTGCTTTGCGACCGTTCATTACGCCAGTCAGGGATGGCGTTGATCGCCGAGGGCTGCCTTAAAAACACCCTGCGACGGATCGCCTGCTTTGGTTTGAGCCTGGTGCGGTTAGATATCCGCCAAAACTCCGAACGTCACGCCCAGGTACTCGACGAACTGACTAGCCATTACGATCTCGGCCACTATACAGACTGGCCTGAGCCGCAAAAACAGGCTTACCTGTTGCAGGAATTGAGCAGCAAACGGCCGCTGCTGCCGCTGCACTGGAGCCCTAGCGATGAGGTTCAGGAGGTTCTCGACACCTGCTCTGTCATTGCCCGCTATGATCGCCAATCGCTGGGCAGCTATGTGATCTCGATGGCATCAAACCCCTCTGATGTTCTTGCCGTCGCTCTGTTACTGAAAGAGACCGGGATCGGTTACAACATCCGTATCGCGCCACTATTCGAGACCCTATCCGACCTGGATAACGCACCCGACTGTATCGACACCCTGCTCCAACTCGACTGGTACCGAGATTACTGCAACGGCCATCAGGAGGTGATGATCGGTTATTCAGATTCCTCCAAGGATGCCGGCGCACTGGCTGCAACCTGGGCCCAGTATCGTGCCCAAGAATCATTAGCTAATCTCTGCCAGCGCCACGGCGTTGATTTAACCCTGTTTCACGGCCGCGGCGGCACCGTTGGCCGCGGCGGCGGTCCCAGCCATACCGCGATTTTGTCGCAACCCCCCGGATCAGTCGACGGAAGCTTACGGGTTACCGAACAGGGTGAGATGATTCGCTATAAATTTGGCATGTCCGAAGTGGCGGTACGTAACCTGGAGCTCTACGCCGGGGCCGTGCTTGAAGCGAGCTTGGTGCCGCCAGCCAGTCCCAAACCTGAATGGTGCGAGCTGATGGACAGTCTGGCCACAGAGTCGCATCAGCAGTACGTCAAGGTGATACGCGAAACAGCAGAATTTGTGCCCTACTTCCGCCAACTCACCCCCGAGCAAGAGCTAGCCAAGTTACCGCTCGGCAGCCGTCCCGCTAAACGCAAGCAGGATGGTGGGGTTGAAAGCCTCAGAGCGATCCCCTGGATCTTTGCCTGGACCCAAACTCGGCTGATGCTACCGGCTTGGTTGGGCAGTGGCCAGGCCCTGGCGCAAGCCATCGAACAGGGTAACCAGCCACTGCTCCACGAACTGATGGAGCAATGGCCCTTTTTCAGCGCCTATATTGAGATGCTGGAGATGGTGCTCGCCAAAGCCGAGCCTGCGATCGCCCGTTATTACGAGCAGCGCCTGGTCGACCCCAAACTGCATCCACTCGGCAGTCAATTGCGCAAACAACTCCGCCAGGCTCAGAAGCTGATACCGAAATTAAAGAACAGCGATCGACTACTCAGTGGCAACGAGATGCTGCGTCAGTCAATTCAGGTCCGCAACCCTTATATAGACCCGTTGCACTACCTTCAGGCAGAGTTACTTCGACGGGATCGAAACTGCCCCGACAAGACCGTCGAACAGGCACTAATGGTCACCATGACCGGGATCTCTGCTGGAATGCGCAACACCGGCTAAGCGGCGCATCTTTACCGTAGAATCTGCCGAGCGGCGCCTACAAAGGCGCCCAATTATTTACCATAAGAAAATAATAAAAAATATTAGCGCAATAAGAACTACAAAAATTCTCTTTTAAAACAAAATCAAATCTAAACCAGCTCTATCTTTCGCGAACAAATACGTAGCAAAAATCACATTAACTTCAAAAAACCCACCTCGCTGATATAAACCTACAGTTAGTAATGCTGTTGTTCTTGACGAAAGTCAAATACAAGGCGATCCTACGGGCATAGAGTCGATCTCAACACTCAACACTCAACACTCAACACTGCGTCAATGCGATTAACATGGAGACAGATTTGACGTTCATGAGATATTTGTTATTAGCAGCGTTAAAACAAAATTGATTTGAAATCAATTTGAACTGGTTTTGAGTGGTTCGGCGTAACGTTTGACACCCCATTAGTCAGGACAAACCCTTAATGTCACAGACCGACTTCAACCCCTCTCGCCGCCAGTGGCTCAGAGGTGATACCGGCGCTAGGCGACTCCCAGTCCGCCCGCCTTGGAGTCTCGACGAAACTAGCTTTATTCGTGACTGCAGCCGCTGCGGTGACTGCATCCAGGATTGTCCCGAAGCAATCTTGATCAAAGGCTCCGGCGGTTTTCCCGAAGTCGATTTTCAGTTGGGGGAATGCAGCTTTTGTGGCGACTGTGTAGCCAGCTGCTCGGCGCCCGTTTTTAATCCCATCAGCACAGCCCCCTGGTCACATAATGCCTCCATCAGTGATCAATGTATTACCCAGCAGCAGGTGGTCTGTCGCAGTTGTATCGAACACTGCGAACCCGAAGCGATCACCTTATCTCTGCAGCTAGGCGGGGTCGGAATCCCTAAACTCAACACCGAGCTGTGCAATGGCTGTGGTGCCTGTGTCGCGGTCTGTCCAACCCAAGCGATCAGCATTCAGCAGCCCAACCCTCTGAATTCATTTAATACTCCACCTGACAGCCAACAACGCCTAGGAGGCTGATAACCGATGTCACTTTCCGAACAACTGCAGCCACTGCAGTCCCCGCAATCTACAGAATCGACACCCAGCCCTGATCAGTTTGATATCACCGGCATGGTGGTGCGTACTGTTCCAACTAAAACGGCAGCATTAGTTGCCAGCCTGAATCAGCTCAAGGGGGTGGAAGTTCACGCCATTGGCGACGGGGGCAACCTCGTAGTCACCGTCGAAGAACTTGACGGTGAAAAATTCGCCCTTAAAACCATAGAATCAATCAACAACATGCCCGGCGTATTATCGACCTCACTGGTTTATCACCACGATGAAACCGACAGCGCGCACTAGCAGGAGAGAGACAATGAAGCTAACCAGACGAGCGTTCGTGAAAAGCAATGCCATTGCTGCCACGGCCGTCGCAGCAGGGGTTGCCGTTCCCGCCTCTGCAACCAACTTGCTGGCAAAATCCAGCGACACTGAAATTCGTTGGGACAAAGCACCCTGCCGCTTTTGCGGTACCGGCTGTAGCGTCCTTGTTGGGACCCAAAAGGGTCGCGTGGTAGCCACCCAGGGCGACCCCGATGCTCCGGTCAACAAGGGGCTGAACTGCATCAAGGGCTACTTCCTGTCCAAGATCATGTATGGGGAAGATCGACTGACCAGTCCGATGCTGCGGATGACCGATGGCAAATATGATAAAGAAGGCGAATTCACCCCGATCTCCTGGGATGCAGCCTTCGATATCATGGCCGAGAAGTTCAAAGCCGCAATCAAAGAGAAAGGACCCACCTCGGTCGGCATGTTCGGTTCTGGACAATGGACCGTCTGGGAAGGTTACGCCGCTTCCAAGCTGTTCAAAGCTGGATTCCTGTCTAACAACATCGACCCCAATGCCCGTCACTGCATGGCCTCTGCGGTAGGTGGCTTTATGCGCACCTTCGGCATCGATGAGCCGATGGGCTGCTACGATGACCTGGAACACGCCGATGCCTTCGTACTCTGGGGTTCCAACATGGCCGAGATGCACCCGATCCTCTGGTCGCGCCTAACCGACCGTCGTCTCAGCAATCCTGATGTCCGTGTCCATGTGCTGTCGACCTTCAAGCACCGTAGCTTCGAGCTTGCTGACAACGACATGATCTTCACCCCCCAGACCGATCTGGCGATCCTCAACTACATCGCCAATTACATCATTCAGAGCGGCAATGTAAACAAAGAGTTCATGGCCAAGCACGTCAACATCCGCAAGGGTGTCACCGATATCGGCTATGGCCTACGGCCTACCCACCCGCTGCAGCAGAAGGCTAAGAATCCCAATAAAGGCGGATCTGAGCCGATCGACTTCGAGGCCTTTGCCAAGTTTGTTAGCGATTACACGGTCGAGAAAACGTCCGAGCTGTCGGGTGTACCCGAGCACAAACTGCTGGAACTGGCCAAGCTGTACGCCGATCCCAGCAAGAAAGTGGTCTCTTACTGGACCATGGGCTTCAACCAGCACACCCGGGGTGTCTGGGCCAACAACCTGATGTACAACGTGCACCTGTTGACCGGAAAGATCTCCACCCCCGGATCAGGTCCGTTCTCGTTGACCGGGCAGCCCTCTGCCTGTGGTACCGCGCGCGAAGTAGGTACGTTCTCGCATCGCCTGCCTGCAGACCTCGTGGTTAAGAACCCTAAGCACCGCGCTATTGCCGAGAAGATCTGGAAGCTGCCCGAAGGCGCCATTCCACCCAAGCCCGGCTACCATGCGGTGCTGCAGAACCGGATGCTTAAAGACGGCAAGCTCAATGCGTACTGGACAATGTGTAACAACAACATGCAGGCCGGCCCTAACATGAACGAGGAGGGTTATCCGGGTTACCGTAATCCCGATAACTTCATTGTCTGCTCCGATCCCTACCCTACCGTTACGGCGCAAGCAGCCGATCTGGTACTGCCAACGGCAATGTGGGTCGAGAAGGAAGGTGCTTACGGCAACGCTGAACGCCGCACCCAGTTCTGGCGCCAGCAGGTTGCAGCACCGGGTGAGGCCAAGTCCGATCTATGGCAGCTGGTTCAATTCTCCAAGCGTTTCAAGGTCGAAGAAGTCTGGCCGGAAGAGTTGATCGCTAAAAAGCCCGAGTACCGCGGCAAGACCCTCTACGATGTGCTCTTCGCCAACGGCCAGGTCGATAAGTTCCCGCTCAGCGAAACCGCTCAAGGGTTCGATAACGACGAAGCCAAAGAGTTTGGTTTCTACATCCAGAAAGGCCTGTTCGAAGAGTACGCCGAGTTCGGTCGCGGCCACGGCCACGATCTGGCGCCATTCGAGATGTACCACCAGGCACGCGGCCTGCGCTGGCCTGTCGTTGATGGCAAGGAGACATTATGGCGTTTCCGTGAAGGCTTCGATCCCTACGTTGGCAAAGGTGATGATTTCAAGTTCTACGGCAAACCCGATGGCAAGGCAGTCATGTTCGCCCTGCCCTACGAGCCTGCGGCGGAGTCCCCGGATGAAGAGTACGACCTCTGGCTATCCACCGGCCGTGTTCTTGAGCACTGGCATACAGGCACCATGACCCGCCGGGTTCCCGAGCTATACCGGGCAGTTCCAGATGCGGTGGTGTTTATGCACCCAGAAGATGCCAAGAAGCGCGGGTTACGCCGTGGTCAAGAGGCCAAGGTGGTCTCCCGTCGCGGTGAGATCAACATCCGGGTTGAGACCCGTGGCCGTAACCGTCCGCCTGAAGGACTGGTCTTCATCCCCTTCTTCGATGCCAGCCGACTGGTCAACAAGCTCACCCTTGATGCCACCGATCCGCTGTCGAAAGAGACCGATTACAAAAAATGTGCGGTCAAGATCGTTAAAGCCTGATCTAGGCAAAACCGCGTAAAGTCAGTCGCTGGGCGTTAATATGAAACAGGCAAATCACAAGCAGATCGAGCAGGAGGGGCGCAACCGGCGTCAATTCCTGACCGATGCTGCGCGTGGTTTGTGCGGCATGGGCGCACTGGGAGTAGGGTTGGGGCTGATGGCCACCAATGCTCGCTCGCATGCACCCGAGATGTTACGCCCGCCAGGGGCCTTACCAGAAGCGGAGTTCCTCAGCGCCTGTTTGCGCTGCGGACTCTGCGTCCGGGACTGCCCTTATGACACCCTGAAACTGGCCCAGATCACCGATCCAATTGCCAATGGCACACCCTACTTCATCGCCCGCGAGATACCTTGCGAGATGTGTGAAGATATTCCCTGTGTGGCTGCTTGCCCAAGCGGCGCTCTGGATCAAGCTCTAGAAAAAATCGATGACGCCCGAATGGGACTGGCGGTATTGATCGATCAGGAAACCTGCCTCAACTTTCTTGGTTTACGCTGTGACGTCTGTTACCGCGTCTGCCCCGCTATTGATGAGGCGATCACCCTAGAGATGGAACGTAATACTCGCACCGGCCACCACGCGCGTTTTCTGCCCACCGTGCATTCAGATAAGTGCACCGGTTGCGGAAAATGTGAGGAGGCCTGCGTTCTGGAAGAAGCGGCTATTAAGGTAGTGCCGATCAAGCTGGCAAAAGGCGAGCTTGGACATCATTACCGGCTGGGCTGGGAAGAGAAGGCAGCCAACCAAGGCGAGTCATTGATTCCTCAACAGCTGAAGCTACCCGTGCGTCGTCCGGAGGATCCCTCATGACCCTACAGGTCGGAATGGATGCGGTCAAAACCAAAGGCTTTTTCAGCGCACATCGCTTTCTGTTGCTGCGCCGCTTTAGTCAGTTGCTAACGTTGGTGCTCTTCATGGCCAGCCCAGTCGCAGGGTATTGGCTGCTTAAGGGCAATCTCAGCAGCAGCCTGATCCTTGAGACCGTTCCGCTCACCGATCCGTTTGTATTTCTACAGACGCTGGCCGGCGGCCATCAACCCATCATCGCAATGCTGCTTGGCAGCGCCCTGGTTGCCGGTTTTTACTGGCTAGTCGGCGGTCGCAGTTTCTGCAGTTGGGTCTGTCCGGTCAATCCGGTTACCGATCTGGCTGGATGGGCTGCACGCCGTTTAGGCATTCGCCGCCGGATTCCATTATCGCGCCAACTGCGTTACTGGATTCTAGCGTTGACGCTGCTGCTACCGACGATTACCGGCGTGCTGGCATGGGAACTGGTCAATCCAGTTTCGCTGCTACAACGCGGGCTGATCTTCGGAATGGGGATGGGTTGGCTGGTGATCTTAGGTATCTTTCTGTCCGACCTGTTCGTCCTACCACGCGGCTGGTGTGGCCACCTCTGCCCCATGGGTGCTTGCTACAGCCTAATCGGTAAAACCAGCCCGCTACGTGTTATCGCCAGTGACCGTGATGCCTGTTACGACTGCATGGACTGTTACGCGGTATGCCCCGAGCCTCAGGTTATCAAACCCGCATTAAAAGGTAATAAAACGACTTCTCAAGCGGATCAGGGTCCGGTGATCCTGTCACCCAACTGTACCAACTGTGGTCGTTGTATCGATATTTGTTCCGTTAACGTATTTGAATTTGGCAGTCGCCTTGCCAACCGGATGGAGAAACACCCATGAAAAAAACAACCGTGGTCCTATCTGCGGCCATCGCTTTGGGCAGTCTGTCGCTGTCCTTCCCCACGTTCGCTGCAATCGGCGGACTGGAGTCGCTGCGCGGCATCCACGAGCTGGATGCCAACAACAAAGCACCCGAGATGGCTAAAAATATAGACGCCGATAAATTAGTGTCGCGCAACTACGTCCAGCAGCCACCGGTTATCCCGCACGATATCCGCAACTACAAGATCGACCTGCGCAGCAATAAATGTCTCTCCTGCCACAGCTGGGACCGCTACAAGGAATCGGGAGCAACCAAAGTCAGCCTGACGCACTTTGAGACGCGTGATGGTCATGCACTGGCGGATATTTCGCCACGGCGCTATTTCTGCATGCAGTGCCATGTACCGCAGGCAGATACCAAACCGCTGATAGAGAACACCTATAAGTCCACCCGTGATCTGGCTCGATAAGCCGGCGCAATCGATTTACCCAATGACTGAAGAAGGGGTTAGGGTATGAGTGAAAAACAACAAGGCGCAATCGGCCGTATCTGGAGCGCCTTAACCAGTCCGGCTAAAGCAGCTCTAGGGATGCTACTGCTGGGCGGCTTTATCGCGGGAGTTATCTTCTGGGGCGGCTTCAATACAGCTCTGGAAAAAACCAACCAGGAGACGTTCTGTATCAGCTGTCATGAAATGCGTGATAACGTCTTCGTCGAACTGAAAGAGACGATCCATTACAGCAACCGATCGGGTGTACGGGCGACCTGTCCTGACTGCCACGTACCCAAAGAGTGGGTCTATAAGATCATTCGTAAGATCCAGGCGAGCAAAGAGGTCTGGGGCAAGATTACCGGCATCATCGATACCCGGGAGAAGTTCCTCGAGCATCGTGGGGTGATGGCGGCACGCGAATGGGCGCGGATGAAGGCCAACGATTCACGCGAGTGTCGTAACTGTCACGACCTGGAATCGATGGATTACACCGAGCAAGGGACGCGCGCCTTCAAAGAGCATGAAAGTGCGTTGGCCAGCGGCGAGAAAACCTGTATCGATTGTCACAAGGGTATTGCTCACCAGTTGCCTGATATGTCTGGTATTAAGGGCTGGGACAACTAATCTAACTGACCCAACATCGCCCCTAACGCCATCCTTGGCTCTCGGGGCATACCGTACATCCTGTACATAAGCCGCTCCAGCCTGCTGGAGCGGTTTTTTTTATGGTGCGCCAGGCATGGCGCGTAGCGCCGTGACTGGCGCTGTTCCGA
>CAXBEA010000067.1:0-21588 GCA_963974645.1 uncultured Neptunomonas sp.
GTGTCTGCGATTGCACCACGGTGATGGCGATCACATTGACTACATCATTGACACTGCAACCACGGGACAGGTCGTTGGCCGGCTTGGCCAGCCCCTGCAGAATCGGGCCGATAGCGTCGGCCTTGCCGATCCGCTCAGCCAGCTTATAGCCGATATTGCCCGCTTCCAGATTTGGGAACACCAATACGTTGGCCTTGCCTTTGGTTTGCGACCGGTCAACCTTGCGCTCGGCGATCTCCGCCACAATGGCCGCATCCAGCTGCACATCGCCATCGATGCATAGATCGGGGTACTGCTGCTTAACCAGCGCGGTGGCTTCCACCACTTTATCTACCGCGGAGTGGGTGGCACTGCCGCTGGTCGAGAACGACAGCATCGCCACACGCGGGTCTTCATTTAGCAAGGTCTTGGCACTCGCGGCGGCGGATATGGCGATCTGCGCCAGCTGCTGCGCATCTGGGTTGATCACCAAACCGCAATCGGAGAAGATCACCCCGCCCTTGAGTTCATGAAAGGGCTCGCACATCATCATCAGAAAGAAGCTGGAGACCATAGTGGCTCCGGGTGCCATGCCGATAACCTGAATCGCCGACCGAACCACCGCGCCGGTGGTGTAGACGGCACCCGCGACCGAGCCGTCGGCATCTCCCAGACGAACCATCATCTGGGCATAGTAAAGAGGATCCTGGACCCGCTCATCGGCCTGCTCGGGTGTCATCCCCTTGGCTTGGCGCAGCTGGTACAAGGCGTTTGCGTAGCGTTTCCGCTCACCCGATTGGGCCGGGTTAATCAGGTTGACGGCGCCGATATCAAAACCGTTTTCCGCTGCCTGAGCGCGAATTTTATCGGTATCACCCAGCAAGGTGACCTCGGCAATACCGCGCGCAGCGGCGATAGTTGCAGCCTCCAGAATACGGGGGTCTTCACCCTCCGCTAACACCACACGCTTGGGCGCTTGTACGGCCCGCTGAAATATATTGTTAAGCGCCTTCATCACACACCTTTATCATTATTTTGGTTTGATGTTTTGTCTTCACGGAGAAACACTGCTGAGAGAGCGAGGCATCCACGGGCTTGGGCTACAGTGTGGCAGCGGGATAAACCGGTCGAGGACCGACCGGTTGGTTGCGAAAAATTTGCGAGCGAATCCGTAGGATCCGCCCGCCTGAGGACAGTTTACTGACAGCCTTGAGCCGTTCTTATTGAAAGTCTTTGTACTTCTCCAGGTGACGCACCGGCTGGGACAGCGCATCACGACGGAAGGGATCGCCCAGCTCACGGGTACACATGATCTCGATCACCGTGGTGACGCCATCCTTCTGCGCATCGCAGGCCGCTTTCAGAGCCGGACCGACATCTTCGAGCTTGTCGATAGTGACGCCCTGAGCGCCCATGGAACGGGCGATCTCGGCAAAGCTGGGGTTCTCCAGTTCGCCAGCGACGAAACGACGGCTGTAGAAGTCGACCTGGTTCTTCTTCTCGGCGCCCCACTGACGGTTGTGGAACACGATCGAGGTGACCGGAATCTGCTCACGGACGCAGGTCATGATCTCGACCATGGACATGCCCCAGGCGCCGTCACCGGCGTAGGAGATCGCAGGACGCTCGGGTGCAGCGACCTTGGCACCGATGATGGTCGGCAGCGCGTAACCGCAGTTACCGAAGCTCATCGGGGCGAAGAAGCTGCGTGGCTTGTCGAAACGCAGGTAGCTGTTGGCGACCGAGTTGATGTTGCCGATGTCGGTCGAGACCATCGCATCTTCAGGCATCGCTTTTTCCAACTCGCGCAGCACCTGGCGTGGGTGCAGGTAGCTACCCGCTTCGCCCGCCTGCTCGTTGATCATATCCAGCGAGTACTCGTCCTTCTCGTGGATCCACTCGTCCAGCTCTTTCTCCCAGGACGCTTTCTCGGCAGCGATGCTCTGGGCCCGCTCATCTTTGGTCGCCAGGCAGGCCACATCACGCGCTTGCAGACCGGCCAGCAGCACTTTGGCAGCCGCTTTGGCATCGCCACAGATACCCACAGAGATCTTCTTTACCAGCCCCAGCATTTTGTTGTTGCAGTCGACCTGGATGATCTTGGCATCCTTGGGCCAGTAGTCCATGCCGTGTTGTGGCAGGGTACCGAACGGTCCCAGGCGGGTACCCAGTGCCAATACCACGTCAGCTTTGGAGATCAGCCGCATCGCCGCTTTGGAGCCCTGGTAGCCCAGCGGACCGGCCCAGAGTTCATGGCTGGCAGGGAAGGAATCGTTGTGCAGATAGGTGTTACACACCGGGGCACCCAGGTACTCGGCGAGTGCGATGCACTGCTCGACGCCTTCAGACATCACCACACCGCCACCGGAAACGATCACCGGGTTCTTGGCCTTGGCCAGCAGATCAGCGGCCTCAGCTAGAGCGTTCTCGCCACCGGCACCGCGCTCGATCACGATCGGCTGCGGGATCTCGACATCGATATCGCCGTAGAAGAAGTCACGTGGAATGTTCAACTGGGTCGGGCCATTCTCCTGCATGGCACGGTCAAACGCGCGCCCGGTCAGTTCCGCCATCCGCTCAGGGCGGGGTACGTGCGCCTGGTATTTGGTGATGGTTTCGAAGAACGGCAACTGCTGCGCTTCCTGGAAGCCACCGAGACCGTTGGAGATCGCACCGGTCTCAGGGGTAATACAAACCACCGGGCTGTGAGCCCAGTAGGCGGCCGCAATCGCGGTCACGAAGTTGGTGATACCGGGGCCGTTCTGGGCGATACAAACGCCGTGACGACCGGACACCCGGGCGTAACCGTCGGCCATGTGACCGGCGCCCTGCTCGTGTACGACAGGGATCAGACGGATACCGGCGGGGGTAAAGATGTCCATCGCATCCATAAAGGCCGAGCCCATGATGCCGAAAGCGACAGTAACGTCGTTGGCGACCAGGGTTTCAACGAACGCTTCGCTGGGAGTCATACGGGGCATAGTGCATACCTCATGCTGGGTTGTTTTTTGTTTTTAGGTTAATCCTCGACTAAAAGGACTCAACATACTCTGCCATTGTAGTTGTTAGATGTCAAAAACGATTTTAAATGTATCAAAAATGACTGTATTCGCAACTTTAATTGATGGTCTACGATAAATTCTTGAGTAGGGAAGTAGGTTTTTTGATAAAAATAACGTTTTTGTATGTAAATGAGACAAAAAAGATCAAAAAAAGTTGTATAGGTTGTTTTGGTGTGGTTTAGTAGGTGGATGGATTGCAACGCCTGTTGGCCGAGTAATGCAGACCTCGCTGAAAAAAAATAAATAAACAGGTGATTTTATGACTGATAAAGATAAGTCTCTGATGGCTGGTACTGAGGTATCACGACGCGACTTCTTTCGAGTAGCTGGAAATTACGGTTTAAGTTCGGCCATGATAGCGGCAAGTGTTCTGGGTGCCGGTGTTACATTGCCTCAGCTTGCATTGGCTGCTGAAGCAGAATCCGATCGTCGGGCGCGTAAGCCTGCTAAGCACAACCTTAAGTTTGGTGCGTCAGGTTTTAACGAAAACAATTTGCTGATTGAGCGGGCGGGTTGTTTAGACTTTGCGTATGACATTGAAGAACGTACCGATGGTGAGATTCGTGTCGAGTTTATCGGCGACAATCAGATCTGTGGCCAGCTCAACTGCGTTAAGAAGACTCAGCAAGGCATTATCGATATGTTCACGGCTTCTACCCAGAACTCCGCGGGTGCCGCTCCTTATCTGAACGTACTTGATTACGCCTATATGTTCCCAACTCGGGCTTCTCAGTACCACTTCCTTTACCATCCTGACAGCCAGCGCCTGCTGCGTGACCCTCTGAGGAAAAAGCATGGGCTGCACTTCTTGTTTTCTCATTGTGAGCTGCGTGGTTTGCAGTTGGGGCTGGGTTGGGAAGATAAGCCGCTGGTCACCAATATCGATGTGTTAAAAGGCACCAAAAACCGTGTTACGGGTACCCAGCTTGGTCGTATCGCGATGCAGCTCTTGGAGCTTAACCCGGTACCCATTGCCTGGTCTGAAACCCTGGATGGCCTTAAGTCGGGTCTGATTGATGGTGCTGAGACTTGGGCCGGAGCGGTGGGTTACGCCAACATGTCACCGGTTATTTCTCAGTCGGTCGATCTGCGTTTCTTCTGCGGCACCGAAGCCACCATGATGGATGCCAAAGTCTTCGATAGCTTCAGCCCTGAACTGCAGGAAGCAGTGATGGAATCTGCATACCTAACTCAGGTTAAAATTCAAGCGGCTCAGGAAGTGGCGCTGGTTAATACAGTGGGTGCCACCGTGCCTTCACTTGCCGGAACCCTGTTTGATAAGCACAACGTGCGCATGGCTCCTCTATCGGATGCCGAGCGTGCTAAAGCCGAACGTATCTGTGCCCCTGAATTCAATCCAGAGCCTTGGGTGAAGTGGCGTAAGCGCTTAGATAAGTGGGCCGGTGGTATCGATACCTATGCCGAGATCCACAAGATCGCCCGTGAAATTCCTCTTGATACGCTGGCTGAGAATGTTCAGCCTCGTCGTTGGTGGAAAAACTCTTAATCCCTTTTCGGTAACTTAAGGTGCTGGCCTTTCCTAGGAAAAGCCGGCTTCATTTTTATGGGCTGTTGTTTTCTGGTCTAGGGTTACAGGCGGTTGAGTTATGGCGACATTAGAGTGCAGTACAAAACCGGGCAATGTCCCACCAAACAGTGGTTGGATTTCACCAAGCAGAGAGAGGGGGCGAGAGGATGCATAAAACAATGGGCAAGGCTTTCTGCTGGGCTTTTCAGCATATTGAGAAGTTCTTCATCATAGTCTCCTACGGGTCGATGACGGCGATCATCTTTATCGAGGTTATTCGGCGCTTTTTGTTTAATGAGCAATCAGCCTGGAGCACTACGATACCGATCTATCTGTTTCTATGGCTTGCTTGGATGGGAGCGTCCCTCAATGTGCAGAAACGCACCCATCTGCGCTTTACCGAGATGCGACAACGGCTGTCTTATGGCGCCCAGTTCGGATGTCTCATTCTGGATACCGTGCTCTGGTTTGTCATGGGCGCAGTGGTGATCTACTTCTCTGTTGAACAGGTCTATATCTCTTACGATAATTTCTCGATTGTCCAGGGTACCGACGATGTGATGCAGTGGTGGTTCTATCTCGCCACGCCGTGTGCGTGGGCGCTGCTGTTGGTGCGGGTGGTTCAAAATCAGGTGAGTGACTACCAAGACTTTAAAGCGGGCCGGCCTTTAGCTGTGCAAGCCGCCACTTTTGGTGATTGAGGAGATCGGTGATGGATGGATTATTAATTAGTTTGATCAGTTTGGGTGTAACCGGGTTATTTATACTGGGCGTGCCCATCTTCTTGGTGATCTCCTTTTGGGTGATCGGTGTGAGTCTGGTGATCGACTTCACCCTGGCCAATATTGGCGTGACCCTCTATGAGGGTCTAAATTTCTATGGCCTGCTGGCTTTACCTCTGTTTATCCTGACAGGAGACCTGATAAACGCTGCGGGTATCGCCAAACGGTTGTCTGACTTTGCATACGCCTGTCTAGGCTTTATGCGTGGGGGTTTGGGGATGGCCGCTTTGGGTGCCTGCGGCATGTTCGCGGCGATCTCGGGGTCTAATTCCGCGACCACCGCAACCATTGGCAGCATCATGCACCCTGAGATGAAGAAGGGTAACTACGACGAAGAGTTTGCCGCTGCCACGGTGGCAGCCGGTGGCTGTGTGGGGATTATTATTCCTCCTAGTATTATCTTTATCGTCTACGGTTTTATGATGAACCTGCCGATTGGCGAACTCTTTTTGGCGGGCATGATTCCTGGTACGCTGATGGTTGTCGCGATGATGGCCACCTGTTGGTTTTTGTCTCGTCGTAATGGTTGGGGGCATCTGATTAAGTTCAGCCCCAAGCGCATCATCAAGACCGGCTCCAAGGCATGGCTTGGGTTTTTGGCGATGGGGATTGTGTTGTTTGGCCTCTCTACCGGCGCTTTTTCTCCGACCGAAGCGGCAGGAGTGACCACGGGTTTCTGTCTGCTTGCGGGGTTGTTGATTACCCGGAAGTTCGGTTTGAAAGACTTACCGACAATCATGATGCGCTCGGGTCAAATTACCGGCATGTTAGCGCCCTTGATCGCGGTCTCGGTAGTGATGCAGCAAGTGCTCTCGCTGCTGGGAGCCAAAGCCTTTTTGACTGCAGTGATTACTTCACTGGGTGGTTTTTATCCCATTCTGTTTGCGTGTATGGCAATCGTCTTTGTGGCCGGGACGGTACTGGAGAGTTTGCCGGTCACGGTGATACTGGCACCCATATTGGCGCCAATAGCGGCCTCGATCGGTGTTGATCCGATCCAATTTGCTGTGATCTTCCTAGTTGGCGCTTCCATTGGGTTCATTACACCGCCCTATGGTTTGAATCTTTACGTGGCCAGTGGCATGACCGGTATTCCCTATCTGCGAATAGTGAAACATGTGGTGCCCTACCTGATTGCGCTGACTTTGACCTGGTTCGCCATTGCGTTAATACCTGGGATCTCTCTCTGGATCCTATCCTAAGCCCCTCAAAGATTCCCTTTTCTTATATGGAGAGGGAATCTTAGTTAGGGCTTGCGCTTTATAAGGTAAGTAGAGACTAGTATTACTTCAGTTGGTGGGCAACTTCTTTAAAGCTCTGTTGCCCCCGTTTTAGGTGCGATGCAATGTTCCTCGGTGTCCGCTGTTGTTTGCTTATTATTATCTTTTCGGCTACTGCGAGTGCCACGCCACCTTATACTCTGCGCTTTGCAACAGCCAATCCCGAAGGCAGCCACTACGTGGCTAACCTGATGAAATTTAAGCAATTGGTGGAGCTGTATTCCAATGGACGCATTCGCGTCGAGCCCATTATCGATGGTCGTTACGGAAGCGAGCATGATAACGTCATGGGCACGGCCGAAGGGGATATTCAGATGTCCAGCGTCGCCGTTAACAACCTCACCCCTTTTGCCCCCAACGTTGGTTTTCTGACCTTACCCTACCTGTTCGATGACACAGCCCAGGCGCGTCGCCTGTTTGATCACCCGATCATGGATGAAGTGAACGAGCAGTTGGTACTGCGCGCCAATGTGCGGGCTTTGGGTTGGTTAATCGGAGGCTACCGGGTGTTAACTAATACCCGAGTTGCTGTACGCGCACCTGAGGATTTAGCTGGTCTGAAGATTCGCACACCGATGAACCCCATCATGGTAGAGACGTTCCGCTCCTGGGGCGTTGAGCCGTTGCCAATCGGCTGGACCGAGACCTACAGTGCGTTGCAAACGGGCATCGCCGATGGTCAAGAAAATCCTCACATTATTTATTCAAACATGCCCAAAGCGGACGGCGAGATCTTCTTGGTTCAAAAGTATATTACCGATCTTCGGTATCTGCTTTGGACGGGCCCACACCTTATTAACGAACCTTTTTACACCAGTCTGCCCGAAGATCTTAAAAAAGTGCTTCACCGAGCTGCCAGCGAAGCTGCTCGATACCAGTGGCAATGGGCTGAGGAGCATAACCGTCAACAATTAGACTATCTTATTGGTAAAGGGATGGTGTTGATTTCGCCTGCAGATCAAGAACGGGATTGGCGGCGCCGGGCCAAAGCAGTTTGGCCGCAGTTTTATTCCGACGTAGGGGGGCAGCTCTTTATCGATAGGGTGCTGGCTATTATTAAACAGTAGTTGTTTGGCGAAACATGAGACATGGAGATAACACTATGCTCGCGCGTGTCTTGCTGTTCGGGTTGTTGTCCCTGCCTGGGTTGCTGCTGGCCGATACGCTGCGTCTTGGCGGTATGGTTCGTTGCCCTTATGTTTGTGCTGATGATGAGCATCCGGGATTTATACTCGAAATTACTGAAGAGATCTTAGAACGGGCAGGGCATAAAGTGCTGTTCGAACCTCTGCCTTGGAGTAGGGCTTTGAGGTATGTCCGTAGCAACAACTTAGACGGGATTGTAGGGGTGTTGAGACGCAATGCACCGGATCTTGTGTATCCCAAGCTAGCTCAGGCGGTGTCTCAGTACGTGTTTTTTGTCCCAGCAAACTCCAGCTGGCAGCACACAGGGCTGGTTTCTCTTTGGCAGGTTAAGATCGGCGTAACCCAGGATCTATCCTATGGGTCGATGGATAGTTATATTCAGCGTTATAAACATAGTCCTCGAATTCAGTCCCTGTCCGGTGTCACAGCGGTCAACCAAAACCTGCGAGCGATGGCGCTAGGCCGGATCGATGCGGTGCTTGCGGATCGAGTTGTAATGGACTACCAGCAGCTTAAAGATCCGCTCTCCTTCCCATTGAAGGAGGCGGGTTCTTTGCACGCTGAATATCTCTATGTTGCGTTCGCTTCCGGTTCGTCGGAGGCGACCGAATACGCACGAATCCTGTCTGATGGTCTCGATAGACTGAGAGCAGATGGGACGCTGGATACGATTTTGCAGCGCTATGGCCTGTCAGACTGGCTTGGGAATAGCCCCGAAGAGCAAGCCCGAAAGCGCGTTCTTAGCCGTTTTTGACTGCCACCATCGACGGGGCCTTCAGGGTCGGTGATAAAAACAAGGGTAACTCTAGGGTCAGGATGTAGCTGACAGCCTTAACCAATCCTCTTACGAGAGAGATCCCATCATCAACCATTCTCCCATGGCGCTGCAGGGTCGCCTGGTGTATCAGGAACTGAACCTGATGGTCGTTAGTCGGATAGTTTTCGACGAAGCTATCAAAAGATTCTGTGTGAGTTTTTGACATGATGAAAAATCCAAATTAAAAAATGTAGGGAGATCACATTTATTCTGACAATGATCTTAGGTAAGTCTTTATATTGAAGAGTCAGCTATTTAGCTGTTAATTAGTCTAAACGTGCTGGTATTTACAATAAATGATACCTTTAATATCAATTTGTTGAGACTATAGGATTTTGAAGAGAAGGGAGCAAGTGAAAAGATTTTTACTTTAGGGTGAAAAAAACTCATCAATCAGACAGGCAGGCAGTTGTCCTGCTAGACGCATGGAGTCGTCGGGTTTTAAATTGTTTCGGAGCATCTAAGCCCGGACGGGGGGGAGCCTTAGATAAGTTGAAGTACTACTGAACCGATTAGTGATAGACCTATACATATTAGCAATGAAAAGGCGAAACGTCTCATCGAGTTATCAGAAAAGGGTGGTGGAAAGCGTTGACCGAATGCGGTAACCAGAGCGACCACCGGCAGCGATAATAGGCTTAGAATCAGTATCTCTTCGCTGAGTTTTCCTTGGTATCCAATAAAACAGGTACGAGATAAATTCATCACGGCAAACAGACACAGCAGACTGTTGCGGATTGCTGCCAGAGAGATGGGTTGTCGATAAAATTGAAAAACCAAAGGAGGGCCGGCAATGGAAAATAATCCACCAAAGGCTCCCCCTAATATACCGCTAAAAAGAAAGGACCCCGTAGAAGATCGCTGTTCTAGGGGGTCCGGTTTAAGTGCTATGGCGATGCCGCTATAGACGATGGCGGACCCCAGTAAAAGCTGCAACCACTGTGAGGCCTCCGTACTGAGATACTCTAATAGCAGCACACCGATGATCATTGTGGGTAGCAATCCCATCAAGGCGATTCCGACTGCCTTCTTGTCGATGTGGTGATGACCGGTCCTTAACGCGATCGAACAATTGGCCAATGAGAGCAGGGAAACAATGGCAGAGGTAAAAGCGATCGGAGCAAGGTCCAATCCTGTCACTGCGCCCATGATTATCATCCCCAAGGCAAATCCGGTAACTGTTTGTACGTATGTGCCAAGAGCGACAATCAATAGAAAAGGTAGCAGCAGTTCACTGGCCATAGGTGATCACTCTTTTGAGTGTGAAGGCGGGGAGGGGGGCTCAAAATATCAAAAGAAGTTCTGGCTAACGAGTGTAAAAAGCCGTATCGGGTTTTGATTCTTGGCGGATTGTTTCCTGGACCTGCTGTTGGATGAGAAGACTCATGCGCTCGTTTACTAGCGTGATTTGAAATTTCCCCCAAACCAGCCAGCGATATGTATAGCCATTTTTGCGCCTGCCATCCCATTGCGGGCACCATTGCCATTGAGTATTTCTACTTATAATAATCATAATGTGTTTCTTTTATTATTATATGAGACTTAAATTATCACAACTGTGCTCTTATGGCAATTATATTGGAGTGTAAACCAAAATGACGATTCTAGGAAATAATGCTGGCCGCTGTGGTAGGAGAGGAGGTAAGCAGTTTTACTCTGTCTCCGGCTTACATGTCCGTGGACCGCTGTCGAACCCGTTTTTTGGCTCCAAAACGGTTGCTGCGCTGGCCCTAAGCCTTTTTCGAATTGCGGGCTTTAATGGTAATAAATACTAACGCCCAGTGGAGATTTAACCATGGCATTGCAACGTTACGGCTTTATCGTCAAAGCTGCCGACCTGGAAGTAATCAAACACCAAGCGCATATCCAGAGTGAGCAGTTCCAGATGATGGTGGCTGGGGTGAGTTCGGTTGATGAGGCGATTCTGGCAGCGCAGGAGATGCTGACTCGAGAGGTTCAGTTGATTGAACTCTGCGGCGGATTCAGCGCTGATGATGCAGATCAGATTCGTGACGCAATCAATGATCGGATTCCGCTTGGTCGGGTCCAATACAATAATCAGGAGCGTAACCGCCTGATAAGCGAACTGGCTTGAACCAAATTTCGGCAGTGTTGATGGTTCCGCTTTTATCTTTAGCGGGAGATTGAGACTTGGTGGGACTAGACGGACTTCTAGACTGTTTTTACTTCCTGTTATGAGGAGATAGACAATGACGAGTGGATTTAAGATCAAATCTTCTGAAAGCCAGGGTGGCGGTATCAAGGCGGTGGCGGGCAATGCAGCTCAGTCGCTAAAACTGCTAAGCCATCTGGCTCCCCGAGTTCAATGTATTACCAATCCGGTGGCGATGGATTTTTCTGCGGACATACTGCTTGCGGTAGGTGCACAGTCCTCAATGACCCTGGGGGTAGAGGAAATATCGGAGTTTGTGGCCAGTGCGAGTAGCCTTTCGATCAATACAGGCACACTGGATAATATTCGGCGCGCGGCAATTAGTACTGCAATTGATGTCGCGGCGGACTATCACAAACCCTGGGTGCTGGACCCCGTCTCGGTGCATGTTTCTTCCTCGCGGCGTAGCTTCGCTTTGGGACTGTTGGAGAAGATGCCAGCGGTGATTCGTGGTAACTATGCAGAGATCCATGCGCTGGCGAATGATGATTCCCCCAATGCTCCGCAACGCTTGGCACGGCAGACCGGCGCCGTAGTGGTGCAGTCGGGTGAGACTGACTTGATTACCGATGGTCGGCGTACAGTGCTGATGACCAATGGCGCGTTGCTACAGACTAGGGTTGCAGCGATGGGCTGCGCTTCTTCAGCGTTGATTGGTGGCTTTCTAGCGGTCACGGATAATGCCTTCGACGCTGCTGTGCATGCGATACTGGCTATAGGTGTCGCTGCTGAGGAGGCTTTGAAGCTGGGCGAAGGTCCGGGTAGTTTTAAAATGCATCTGCTAGATTGCCTCTATCGTCTCGACGAGGCCACTCTGGTGCGAAGAGGGCGTGTCATTCAGTGTGAAGAGAGGGTTGCTGTTTAAGCCATCAGATAGACCCCCTGCGATCAGCCGCTCTTGCTTTTCCACACCGTATTGATGCACCAGCGGTGGAATAGAGAAGGCCCGTGCTTTGAGATGTTTTTACACAAAGCCATCCTCTAACAAGACGATTCTTAATGTCCCGCGTGCGGGGATGTATTTCATAACTCTGTCGTTCGCCTATCTCCTTGAACCCCCTAGAAATATCCTGAAGAAAGCGAAGTTTGTTCTGTGCGGATAACCCAAGAACACCGGCAATGTTTCTTGGTTTTTATGAGATATTACCAGGGACGTATTAGTCGTTTCAGTGCGAGGCATGGAATCGAACAGTTGACGCTGGATGATATGAACTATTACAAGCAGATCGCTATCTGCTGAGGTTCTTTTGCCACAAAAAAAGGCCCCAAGAATAATCTTGAGGCCTTCGGTAATCCAGAATTTGGTAGGCTTAACCGGCGATGCCGACAAAGCTATAAGCGCTTTTGTTAGGTTTGTCACCTGTCATATTTTTATCATCGAGGGACTTGTCGCGCAACGAGGAGCCTGAGCGCTCTTGGTGGGTTTCAGGTTTCTGGCCGTCTGCTGATTGTTTAATGTGTGATTGAAAGCCTTTAACGCTCATCTCGCTACCCTCGTCTTGTTGTCTGCAGTGTTGTTAGAATGCAATATACCAGCAGTTCATTAGAATTATATGGAATATAATTCCATATGGTAATTTCCAAAAAGAATAACTAGTTGTCAGGCCCTTTATTACACCCAGGCTCCTTCTTAAAGTTTTTTGATTTCAAATACTTGTTTTCCTGCCCAAGCAAGCAGCTCATCTGTGCTTCGTGTGATCACCACCAAACTTGCCCGCTCTGGCGATAGATAAGCCTCGCGAACGCGAACCAGGTCGCCACGCTTGACCGCCAATATTCTTTCTCTGAAACCTCTTCTCTGCAGGGTGGTACGGCCATATAAATCATTGTGAAATACCTGTTTCGCCTCGTTGGCGGGCGACACCGGTTTATCCATATAACTGATCACAGCCAGGATCGCATCTTCGAGTTGTTGCTGGGTTTGTTTTCGGCTTTCAAGCCACGCGCTGACCCCGCCGAAATCCTCCAGGGTACCTACCGATCGGGGATCCCGGTAGGAGCACATGCGAAACGCACCGATGTTGGAGTCCTGGCTACAGCCACTGCCGTAAGCGCCGCCGCGTTCGCGTACAACAGGGTGAAGGTATTCGTGTCTGACCCACTCTCCCAAGACATGCAGCGGCGCGGCGTCGGGGTGGTTAATCGCTACGGTGGGAAAAGCAATGGCGCAGAAGTTAACCTGACTCTCTGTGGTCCAGATCTGCCGAACCTGCTGTGATATGGGCGGCAGGTGAAACGGTTGGAATTTGTCCAAGCCGCTGGTCTCAAAACCTTGCCAGATCTCCGACAGGCTTTGACGCTGCAGCTCTAACCCCATCGGGTCCCCAACCAGTAGTAACTGCTTAGGGGCCGCCAATAACCGGCGATGAATACAGCGCAACTTTTCCGCCATCGCCTCGATCATCTGCCCGCCATCGGTATCGCCGCGAAGCCGCTTATCCAGCCGCCGCATTGATTGAATGCCCCGCAGTCCGCTGAGCCGATGGTTTAACGCTGCCGCCGGACTGAAGCCACTGGAGGCGGCGCGTTTGGCCAGGATGTGGCCGCTCTCCGTCACGTAAGCGTCGGCAGCCCTTCTTTTCTGAGCCACGATATCGCGGATCCGCCGATACTCATCGAAGCGTGCGCCAGTGAGGGTCTCATACAACAGCTCGGTTAGTGCCCGGTGATTTTTAGCCAACCCCTGGGTGGCGAGAGTGAGGTGGCCGGTAACCTGCTGCGCATCGAGCAGCGATCCGCGAACATTCGTGCTCGCATGGATGCCGCCCGAGTGACTGGATTGCCAGGCCTGCTGTTGCCGATAATCCCGCTGACCACACCCTAGCTCCGTCAAACAGGCGGTGTAATAGGGTAGCAGCTGCAGTAACTCCTCCTCCAAATAGGGCAACTCGATTATCAACTGCTGGTGCACTAGGCCATTGTTACTCTGTTCAAAGCAACTTATCGGCATCCCTGCAAGTGATCCGCCCCCCTTGGCCTGCGGCACTTTCAGATCCACAGGAATATCCTGCAGAGAAAGCCGGGGGAGCACCTCGGGATCCTGCGGCTGATCCTGGCGTGCTTGAAGCGCAGCGGCTTGGTCGATCAAACCCTGGTATTGCTGCTTGTTCAGACTCTCAAGCAACCGACCCAGTTGCGCCTGGTCATTGCGTTGTCGGCGCAGGTTCAGATCAGCGTCGGGTAACAGCGACAAACGCACCCGATGGTTGTTATCAAGTAAGCGTTCCCGAACCAAGGTTTTGATATATTGCGGATCATCGATGGCCGCTCTGAGTTGCGCCATCCCCGATTCCAGATCGAGCAGCTCGGCCGGATCTCTGGGGCCATCCACGCCCAAGTGTAGTGCTGCCGGGAGGGCTGAAAGCAACAGTTGCAAACCATAGGGGTAGCGATCGTCGTTCATCTGCCGTTGATCCAGCTCCAATTGATGCAACACTGTTTCCAGCCGAGCCTTGCTCACCCCCTGTTCGGCGAGCACCTGTAACGTTGACAGCACCAGCGATTCGAACGCATCGGCCAGCGCTGGATCGCTGCCCTGAATTCCACAGACCAAGCTGATCTCCAGATTGCCATCCTCCAGTCCACACAGTGGCGAAGGGGCGCTACCGAGCTCGGTCGTTTCCAGCACATGCAGCAGCGGCGCGGCGCTGTCCTGGAACAGCAGGCGGCTCAACAGATGCGCCTCAAGCAATTGCTGCAAGTCGGTACTCGGCCCCAGCAGCCAGGCCATTAAATGATGGGTCTGGTGAGACACGGGACCCGGCTCGATTGCGGCATCCACCGCTACCGTTTCTTGCACCCTCAAGGGCGCCAAATAGCGTGTTTCAACCGCCCCGAACGATGCCACTGGAGCACCAGGGCCAAATCGGCACAGCGCCTGTTGATCGATACGTTGCTGCAACTCTGCGACCGGTAGGTTGCCGTAACTCATAAAGAGCGCGTTACCGGGGTGGTAATGAGTACGATAAAATGCCCGTAACTGTTCATGACTGAGACGGGGGATCTCTGCGGGATCACCACCACTGACAAATCGATAAGGAGTGGTGGGAAACAGATATTTGCACAGGGTTGCCCAATGCGTGGATGCCGCTCCATTGAAAACCCCTTTCATCTCATTGAACACCACCCCCCGGTGCTCCAGTTCCCCAGCCTCATTCAACGCCAAGCGGTACCCCTCCTGGGCAACATCCAGCGGATTTAGGTTGGCAAAAAACACCGCATCTAGATAGACATCAAGTAGATTGAAGTAATCTTTGCGGTTTTGGCTGGCAAATGGGTAAGCCGTCCAGTCGGCACTGGTGAAGGCGTTCATGTAGGTCGCCAGAGAGCGCTTGCGCATTAGAAAATAGGGATCACGAACCGGGTATCGTTCGCTACCACAGAGCACGCTGTGCTCCAGAACGTGGGCTACTCCCATCGAGTTGGTAGGCGGGGTTCTCAGCGCCAGCAGAAAAACATTCTCTGGGTTATCGGCTGCCAGGTGGAAATGCAGCGCTCCTGTTTTCAGGTGACGGTATTCCTGCACCTCTATATTTAACGCTGCAAGGGGCCGGCTGCGCAGCCGTTGAAATGACTCATGGCAACTCATAGGGCCCCTCAGATTTGAAACAGAAGTAGTCATATTACAAAAATTTAACAAAGTTAAATGATCTAGTGATCGATGCGATTTGAGGGTGCAGAGAAACTACTGTGGCGACAACAATTCAAAGATGCCCACGCTGAGCCATCCTTAACGGGCGAACTCTCAACCGCGATTATTACAACGGCAGGAATAAGAGGCTCCGTACAGTGCGCCAAAATAATAACCGTCGCAAACCTAGTTGGGCAGAACCAGAATCAGAACTAGGTAGTGCCAATGCAGTGATCAGTACCAATCAGAATGGATACCTGCCTAAGCGATGAATGGGTGTGATTCACTATAATGACGGTTTCTAAGATGCCTGCTTACTTAATTCAAAGATCTAGAAGCGACTTGGATACGAGCAAACACTGAATGTCGGCTGTGTCTTAGTGTGTTCTAGAATGCCAGCCCGCAAGATTGGGCCTCGAATCGTTACTCAACAGCTTCAGCGGGCAGGCGTCGTAGAACACTAAGACTTTTCGGACGCCCATAGGCTGGGTGAAATGCCCTGTGTGGACCCGTATACAGGGTGTTGTTGGGGCATAGGGTCAGAGGCCCTATGCTACCCGATTGGGCGTTTGCAGTTTCGGCTAATTCCCGCTTAGCCGTTTGTCGAAGGAAATTGCATATGCGGGCGAACGGAAGAGAAGGACAGGATCATTCGTCGGCTCGATACCATCAGTCATCACGAGAGGGTCGAAGTTGATTTTTTCACATTCCGCGTCTTTCTGTCGTGTTGCGGAGGAAATTGTCAATGTTCCAACTTTGATTTCCTTGCGGTTCTTTGGCCATAACAATATGGGGTTGTTTTCTGGATCGCCGGGCTCACCGATTGTCAGTATCATGTCCCAGCCCACAGGGCCGTGCTCGACGCGTTCGATTAATTTCTGCTCAAGGAAGTTTGGCGGCGAGGACTTGATTTCTTGATCGGTCATCCGAGTCTCGCCGTCTAGAGGAACGAAGCGCCACCGGACCAGTGTGGCCTTATTTTTAGGGTTCACGAATTTAAACGTGTGGATGCCAAAGTAGGCACTGTTGGTCCAACTAATAGGGGGGTTGTTTTTGGCCAGGAAATCCGCCTGGGGCGAGCTATCGGGATGACTTGCTTTGAATGCCATAACCTTCTCTGGATCAGGCTTGCCGGTTGCAGGGTCGGGTGTCTTAGCGACGATAGCATCGAAAAATGTCTGTGGAGTCGCCGCGCCAAACATTGGCGTATTCAGCATAGTCATGTGCTGCAGGCGGCCATTGGCTAGCCTGAACTCCAAGGCTAAGCCTCGCGGAATCTTTGCGAAATCCGGTACTTTTGGATTGCCGCCGGGCATCGAGAAACGTGCAATGACCGGCAGAGGCTTGCCTGAAAACAGTGCTGAGCGCGTATAGGCGTGTGCCTCCGGTGATCCGACAAACTCCCCCGTTGCGCACATTCCCTTGGTGTGATTACGGCGTTCACCCGGATGTACTCCAAAGGTGTTCTCTAAGGCGGATACGACTTGATCTGCCATCACCTCTTTTTCCGCCGCAGTGCTAAGTGGCGCGGCGCTGACCAGCATTCCGCTTAGTAGCCATGTTGGCAAATTGTTTCTCTCGATGAACATATATCCTCCTTTCATTTTCCGAAGACAGACAAGGCGCCCAACTATGAATAGACACCGAGTGGTGTGATAACTCTTTCACGGGTTTGGTGGATAACATACCTTGTCCTCGGGTCTATCCCTGTCTAAGCTGAGTTTGGTGGCGGTCGGGTGACCGCAGAAGACGGTTATACGCCATGGACGGAATGATCCAGCTGCTAGATCAGTCTAGTCGCTAAATCAAACAACGTTGGCAGATGCTAACAGCTTGTCCACTGTCAACGATGGGCCGTACTTTTCCCCCTGGCTTCTGAGATCGCAGGGGGCGAGTGTCGATACAAACCTGTCGTTCAATGAGAGAGCTTCGATGCTAAGTGAAGCATCAAGGCTCTGAATCTCATCCTGTATTCCCCACATCACCCAGTCGTGAGTTAAGCTCCCGCGACAACCAACGAGGTGCGATGAACCACTGCTGTTAGGGGTCAGTAAACGTGGTGATTGTTATCTAGGGTGCTTGCTGATTCATGAAGCTAGAGCCGTACTCAAACACATAAATCCAAAGTGCTCGGTTACGAGATGGTTGAAAGAATTAACGAAAAGAAGACATAAGAACGTCGTCATTGTTGCAATGGCCAACAAGTTAGCCCGTATAGCGTGGGCGTTATTGTCGAAAGGAGAGCGTTACCGAGAAGGAATGGTAGCGTAGAGTTCATAAATCAAGGCACGTCAGTTGTTGCGTAGGCGTATTGTCGATGGCACTACAGGTAAGACCGTGATTGGATAACTCTGAGCCTAACATCGTTCATTAACAGAACGGTAAAATGTTTAGACTCTGATCAGCGGAACCCATCAGGGGTAGTGGCGATTAGGCCATGTAAGAATCCGGATAGATGGCTGCAACACCGAAGAGTGTATCGACAAAAAAGCTTGCACAATACGGTGCGTCCATAGAGGTTATGTGCAAAATATCATGATCTGTAACGAGGAAATCCGTTTAGCGACAATCAGTGATGCGTTACGCATTGCAGAAATGTCTAGAGATCTCATCGAATCAGGATTGGGGTGGTCATGGACGCCATCGCGCGTAGTCAGAGAGATTAATGAAAAGTATTCAAATGTAGTCGTAACGCTCGAAGGAAACGATGTTATTGGGTTTGCTGTCATGGCGTATTTGGATGAAGAAGCGCGCCTTAATTTATTTGGCGTCCATCCAAATTACAGACGAAAAGGTGTAGGAACACGAATGATCAAATGGTTAGAGGAAACCGCGTTAATTAATGGCGATGGCGTTGTATATTTGGAAATGCGATTAAAGAACCATGGAGCAAGGGAATTCTATAAATCGCTAGGCTATAAAGTCATCCAACGTATTCCCGGATACTATAAGGGGAGAGAAACCGCTGTGCGAATGGCGCATGATTTGTGGTCTGGCGTATCTCCTTCATGATTACAGAACATAATCGGGTAGCCGAGGGTCTCTAACCCTCAGCTCCCGCAACACCTTGCATGCGGGTCCGCACGGCCCCAAGTTATCGGTTCAACGCTATGGCAGCAATGACATACAACCTGCAGTTCCTGCCATATCCATGAAAAAGCGACCAGCAGCTACACTAGGTTAAACATCCCGTTTATCGCAGGTAAGACTCCTGAAGGAAAACGCCATGAGCCAGAAACACAGCCCGATAGCTAAGCGGTTCGCCTCCGCCGCAATCATCAGCCTCCTGTCAGTCCTACCGGTCTGCGCAGATGCAGATACTGAAAAAGAGGGCCACCACATCACCGCACACTGGTCGAAAACCCTCAGCAAAAACCAATGGGAACAAGCGAACGCCATGCACCATAAGCTGGAGGACGACCAGGCTCCATTCAAGACCAGGGAAGCACAGACACTGACAGAACTGAATACCCTGATAGTTCGCGGCGACGTCAGTCTTTCAGAGATACACAAGAAAATCGATGAGCTGATCAATGCCAAAAGAGAGATCATGCGCCTGCGCTATGATCATCTGGTGGAGATGCGTCGTGTGCTCAACGCGGAGCAGCGAGTCTCCTATGACGAGGCGGTGATGAAGCGATATGAAGTGAAGTAGTTCTGCTGTCGGGTATCGATTCTTTCTGCAAGAAAAAGCGCAGCAGTGGGGATGAACCACCAGCGTATAAAGGCACAACACGAAGACCAAGGATAACGGTACCAGGTCTTGCTTTTGCCCTATTGCCCACTTCGGGAAAAATATTTACCAGTAAAAGCCGCTGTCGCTTGCGGGCATAGTTGACCAGATGAGCATTAGGAGATGTTCCAATCATGATCGAAGTTGAAGATAAGCGGTCATAACGCTGGGCCCTGATCTCGGCTCCTGTTGCGACAAGCCGTCAGCAAACTGCTGATCTCGACTGCCTGATTTTATGTTTGTTTATACAGTATATTGAGGTTGCTGGGGAAAAGTGGCTTGTTATGTCGATTCAGCAGGCTCGTTTTGCACTGGAAACTTTTGCAATAATGCAGCACTATCAAACTCTTAAGGAAAAGTTGGGTGGAGATACCGCGCCATCTACTCAAGATATATACGCTGGCTCGTTTTCATCGGAGGAGAATGACAAGTGATTTCAAATAACGCCTTACATTCAAACCCTTACCCTGCTCTTATTCACGGTGTGAATACGACAAAACGAGCCGGCTTAGTATTAAAATGTTATGACCCTAGAGTATGCTAAGTATGGAGTCACTTTTAATATCAAATCTTATATTGCCGTTCTTTTCCACAATAGGAGCGGCTTTGGTAATTATCTATATAAACTCTATAAATAGAAGAGTTAAGGAAAGCAAGCAAAAAATATACGCAGCTACCTACATCTTAGATTCCAGTATGCGCATGCTGTCAGCCGAACTAATTGTATTAGTCCATACAATAAAACCGCATATAGATGCTTCTTATAGAATCGCTAAGGGAGATCAAAAGCTATTAGAGACTATGCTGTTAACTGATGAATTCGACATCCTAACAGAGGCTGGCCCTGATTTTTCACATATCCCTAACGAGTTTTCGCTTCAGATAGGTTATGATGATTTAGAACTTGTCCAAGTATACGATACACTTCTTTATTTATTTCGAAGCGACTCAACCAGAAAATCATTAAATAACTTTGTAAAAGAAAACCTAAAAAGCATGGATGGTTTTTTACAAAAAGAAGAATCTGAAAAAATTGACATACTTAACACATATATTGATTACCTTGATCGATTAGAGCATGAAGCCAATAGGTTAATACATATGATTGTGTACAATGTAACCCCAAGGCTAGAGGGTTATATATCAAATAAAAAGCTTTTGTTTTATTCAAAAAGCCATGCTAAGAAAACGATAAAAGTTACTAATAAATTAATACAGCAATACGCTGATTATATCCCCGAGCAAGACTTCATGGAAAAAGTCAGAAATGGGGGCATACAAAGTGAGCTCAAAAAGTCATAACAAGGCGTTCAACTTCGGCCAGCAAGCTGGCCTGGAACTCCAAACTGCTGCGCAGTTTTCCGTCCCGTTAACGCGGCGTTGACGCTGTCGGAAAAGTCCCAGAGCCCCTGGCCCACGGGCCCCGACCCCGATAAAATGGACGAAAAGAAAATAACCGCAGACAGGGCAAGGGATGGCGCGCTACAAACACTACGATTACAACCAGACCAAGATGATCCCGCTGCGGTTTGCGGATCAGATTCAGCCTGGCTCCTTTGAATATACCCTCAACCATGTCATTGATAATGACCTCGACCTGAGCGTCTTTGCCCAGCGTTATCGCAATGATACCAACGGTGCACCTGCCTATGATCCGGCGATCCTGCTAAAGATCGTGTTGTTCGCCTATTCTCGCGGCATTACCTCCAGCCGCAAAATCGAACAGGCTTGTCGTGAGAACGTGCTGTTTATGGCGCTCTCCGCCGATAGCCAGCCGCACTTCAGTACCATCGCCGACTTCGTTACCCGCATGGATGAGGGGATCAAGCCACTGTTTACCCATGTATTGATGGTCTGCAACCAGATGGGCCTGATCGGTCGCGAGATGTTTGCTATTGACGGTTGCAAGCTGCCCTCCAACGCCTCAAAAGAGTGGAGCGGCACCCATGCCGAGCTGACGCGTAAGCAGCAGAAGATCGACCGGGCGGTGGAGCGCATGCTGGCGTCACATCGATCGGACGACCAGCGTCCCGAGCCCGAGATACAGGTGCGACAGGAAGCCCAGATCAAGAAACTAAAACAGGCCAGCGACAAGATACAGCAGTACCTGGAAACGGAGCCGGAGCGGCTCGGTCGCGGTAAACACCCAGGCCCGTCAAGGGCAACATTACCGACCCCGAAAGCGCCAAAATGACCAGATTGCCGGGAGCAATCTGGCGCGTAGCCCGTAGGGTGAGTCTCAGGGATGAGACGAGCAATACCTCGAAAGGCACGATCCAGGGCTATAACGGTATCGCGGGGGTCGATAGCAAACACCAGATCATCGTGCATGCCCAGGCGTATGGCGAAGGTCCGGAACAGCATGCCTTGGTGCCCATGTTGCTGGGAATTAAACGGCAGTTGGTAAGCGCCGCTAAATCGACCCTCTTGACCTAACCGTACTGAGCCACTTTTTTAG
>CAXBEA010000068.1:0-21096 GCA_963974645.1 uncultured Neptunomonas sp.
AATAGGTGTTCACGTTGCGCCAGAATGGGTGTTCATGATGGGCCGGAATATGCACAAACCACCAATAGTAAAAAGCGCTATCGACAACCTATGACTGGGTATCAGCTATGCTTGCTTAGTAGCTGAGAAAGCTTGTCATTGATACGACTCTCTTTAGCCTCTATTTTTTCCTTTTGAATCCGCTGTTTTTCTTGCTGAACTCGCTGTTTCTCTTCCTTAACCTGCTGCTGACGCTGCTCACGAATTTTCTTTAACATCGCCTTCGCGTGTTCGGCCTCTTCACTGGATACTTTGCCTGCAGGCTCACCTTTTAGATCAATCCGATCCGCCTCGGCAACTAAGCTTTTATAATACTGTGGCGCTCGCACGTATGATGCCAGAGCTCGCTTGATTTTGCCTTGCGGTAGCTTTAGCTCAGCCAACAGGTCTTCCTGGATACCAATTTTCAATGGCTTTACAGCATTACGATTAAAGGTATCAGGGTACAGCTCGGAGATAAGAGTCACTGCCGCTTGATTTGCAGTACGGTTCTTATTCTTAGAGGGCTTAGCAGGGGAAGTTTGAGTCATAGAAGCATCGTTTAGGGTTAATAAGTAAACTAAAAAGGAATTAAACTACAAAGAGTCTTAGCCGCTCAACCTTCACCTTTTCGGATCAGGTAATAAAAGCGGTCAGCATCCTCACGCTCGCCAATCAATTCATGACCAAGAAAGGCGCAAAACCTGGGGATATCACGTTGAGTCGAAGGGTCAGTAGCAACCACCTCGAGCACCTCACCGATCGCAATATCTCGCACTTTATTATGAAGCATCATAACCGGCTCTGGACAATACAGCCCGACCGCATCCATAAAATGATCTACATTTGTGTCAGACATAGGTTACACCTTGTAAAACTAGTCTCATTGTCGCAAATGCTGGCGGCAGGCAAAAGCGGATATCTGTTTTTTTCTTACGCCGACCAAAAGAAGCAACACTCGTAGCGCCCTGCTATTAGGTGACTGCTAAGCTATATAGTTACTAGAATCAGTTACTAGAACACCTGAACAAAGGATACCAACAATGATTAAAGTTATGATTGAACGTCAGATAGCCGATGACCTAGCCGACCACTATCAACAGCGAGCCAACAGTGCACTGCAAACAGCAATGGGTACACGCGGGTTTATCAGCGGCGAATCTTTGCAGGATGCGAATGACCCAAATCATCGAATCATATTTGCAAATTATCGTACCCTGGATCACTGGCTCACTTGGTACCATAGCGATGAACGCAGAGAGATCATGAGCGGCTTGCGCCCCATGCTGGTTAATGAGGAGAAAATAACCATCATGGAGCACATCCAGTAGCATTGTCGAAATTATCAGATCTGAGCGCCCGAGTTCAAACGACCTAGGCTCGACGCAGGTAACCGGTAATCTCTTCACGGTCATGGTAGAGCTGCTTAAAATCCAGCCGATAATCTATCGCTGAACCCGTCAACAGCTCACGAATGATGTCCTGGCACTCACAGACCGCCTGATAGCGCTTTTTCATCGGTAGTTTCAAATTAAAGATGATCCGCTCACTCCAACCCTGCTGCAACCAAAACGCCATATGCTTTGCGACCTTAGAGGGCTGATCCGCCATATCGCACACCATCCACTGCACCGAGCGCTGTGGTTGGTAGCGAAAGCCATCCTCGCGCACATGAGTAACCAATCCGCTATCCATCAGCGACTCCGCCATAGGACCGTTATCTACAGCGATTACCTGAAGATGCCGCTTAACCAGCTGCCAAGTCCAGCCACCCGGCGCTGCACCCAAATCCACAGAGCGCATACCGGGCGCGAGCAAGCACTCACGCTGACTCTCATTTAAAAAATGTAGAAAAGCCTCATCAAGCTTTAAAGTTGAACGGCTTGGCGCAGCGGCCGGAAATTTAAGACGAGGAATACCCATCTCATCACGGGCATGATTACCGGGGTAGCTAACGCCCAGATAAACTCTGTCAGAGCTCAGAAAAAACAGGTGCAAACGAGGGAGTTTATCGGTGCGCTTAGGACTAAGGACACCCGACTTCCGCAATTTCTGCGCACAGGGCGAGGTGAACTTACGGCAGAAGCCTGCCAGAGACTTCGCATCGTTGGTATCTGCCGTCTCAATCACCAACTCTCCGCACCGAGGAAATTCAGCCAAGTGCTCCATCAACGGAGTTATACGGTCAGCAGCCGGCAAGTCTTCGATCAACCCTGTACTTGCAAACCACTGGCGAACAAAAATAAGTTGAGAAAAGACTAGCAACCGCAACAACTTAGAAGCCCCGTCAGCGGCATGACAGACATACACGACATAGCCGTCACCCCGGTTCGTCTTAGAGTAACCGGGAACACCAGCCTGGATAGCCAGGTCGCTAATTTCAGCCGCACACTCCGGTTCAAAACCGGGCCGACAATAGAGTATAAGATGATTCATAGGCCGGCATTATACCCCTGAGAACACCAAGCGCGCGGCGATTAGAGCGGCAACAAGCAATTAAATACTAGCAACTACGGCTAACAGCTAGAGCTAGAATCAAACCTGATCCACAGGATCTATTGCTATAGCTGCAAACGAGGCTTTAGGCACATAATAAGCAGAACCCTTTATTAAACATTGCTTGATAAAACGCAGTTTTGATCTGAGAAAATCTGATATTATATGATGATGTTTTTTAATGATGCGCTACTGGACGGCGAACACTTTCAACAGGATCACGCATGTCTGACAAGATCACAGCAACTACCAGCAAGAGCAGCATTCAACATATCGGCTGCGATGACTGCGGCCTCTTTCCCCTCTGCAAGCCTATCGATATAGGTGGCCGTGAACTTAGCATCGCCGATGAATTTGTTGCACGCCGCCAACCCATTAAGAGCGGTGAGTACCTATTCAAGGAAGGCGAGCCTTTCAGGGCAATTTTTGCAGTCACTTCAGGCGCATTAAAACTCGTTAACATGGATCCTAAATCACAAGAACTTGTCGTCGGCTTTGCACTTGCAGGCGAAGCATTAGGACAGACCGCAATCTACCCGCAGCGTTACCCGTGCAGCGCCATTGCCCTGGAAGACAGTTATGTTTGCGAACTGCCGATGGACAGCGTTACCAATTTGGTTGCCCAAGTTCCTGCGCTACAGCAGAGCCTGCAACAGATGCTCAACAAGGAAAACTTCGATCTGCATCGCCAATTCGCCATGCTGATGGCGCGCAAAAACGCAGAACAGCGCCTGTCTGCATTCCTGCTTAATCTTTCAATGCGCCTCGACGAACGTGGATTCTCCAGTGAGCAATTCCAACTGCCCATGTCTCGTGATGATATTGCCAATTTCCTCGGGCTGCGCAAAGAAACCCTGAGCCGACTATTCACTAAACTGCACCAGTCAGGCGCTATCGCAGTACGCGGTAAGCACATTCGAGTGCTTGATATGCCCTTGCTACGTGAATCTTCCGGCCTACCCCTGAGCATTTAGACGAACAGCGTTTCAGCAACTGTTTTATATAAGCCTCTGCCTTTCGCGAGAGGCTTCTTTCGGATAGCCCCACTGTGCTGATTGATACCCTGCCTTACTTTAGCGCTTTTCTCGTCGGCTTACTGGGAGGTGTGCACTGTCTGGGCATGTGCGGGAGCATCATCGGTACCCTGAACCTTGGCCTGGATGCCGGCGAGCGCAACCAACCACTTCGATTATTCTCCTACCAGCTGGCCTATAATGCCGGGCGCATCTTCAGCTACACCCTAGCCGGCGCGATTATGGGCGGATTGGGGTTGCTCCTGGTTCAGTGGCTACCGATTCAGACGGCGCAGCGAACGTTATTAGCTGCTGCGGGAGTGTTTATGCTGCTGCTTGGGCTGTATCTGAGCGGCTGGTGGCTGCTATTACACCGTGTAGAACGACTTGGTCGCCATCTATGGAAAAGGATCGAGCCTCTGGGCAGAGGTCTACTTCCGGTAGCTAGCTGGAAGCATGCATTACTGCTCGGCACTGTCTGGGGCTGGCTGCCCTGTGGCCTGGTCTATAGCATGCTGATTAATGCGACCGCAGCTGGCGGGGTTGCCCAAGGAGGCTTGCTAATGCTGGCCTTCGCCCTAGGCACGCTACCCAACTTACTGTTGATGGGGGTATTAACCGGTGCCGCAGCTCATTTGCTGCAAACAAAAGGGATCAAACAGCTGTCAGGAACTATTGTGATTGGGTTTGGACTCTGGACGCTTTACCGCGCCCTATCCGGACTTATCTAAAACTAGTCTGTGGAATTATAGGCCTGCTTGTTATCATCTAGATCGAGGGCAGCATCCTCCAAAATGCGCGCATCTGGGTTAGGAAAACGCTGGTAGACCGCATCGCTCAACTTCCCCTGCGAAGCCTGATACATTGCGTCTGACTCCATTACAATAAGTATTAACACAGACACCAGCGTCGGCAACAGGCCCGCACCACCAATCAACGCCAGGACCGCCACTTTTTTCATCCCTAGATAGCTGTAGCCGATCCAGCCCAATGATGCGATCACTATCAGTAACATGATGACCCCCATAAATACCAGAGAGCGTCGCGCTACGATCTGCCAGTGGCACATCACGTACCAGCTGCTACCATTACGTTCTCGACGTGCACGCAGCAGGGTATAGCCCAGGATAAGCAATGAGATAACCGGCACCATGGCCATGGGCTGCCAAAAAGAACCAAAAATACCCAAGGAAGCGACAAACCAAAGTATGTGGTTACCCACCAGGTTGGTCAAAAAAAGCTCATGCGGAACCTTCGCTTTGGCCATCTCTTCGGTACTGATTTCAAACTGCATTGGCTGCTCCATTAACAATCTGTAGAGGGTACTGAGACGACAGTCGTACTCAGCAGTTTCATATTCTGTGGGGGTTGTTACAATCTCAGGCCGTCAGCCTTCGCGGCTCACCAGCTCAATTATTTTTCTCGGCTATTGATTACGGCTAACGACTACGATGATCACCCGTATAAATCCGCGTTAGATTGATTTTTTCTTACTCACCGTCAGAGCAATGTCCATGGATCGCAAAGTACCCCTTATCATAGCTGCTATTGTCCTGGCCCTAGTAGCGCTCGCTATTTTGGCTCCTGGTGGACGGAAAACGGATAGCAATCCAAAACTGCCTTGGAAAATAGAGATACTCGCCGATGGTGCCCCACGGGTATTTGAACTCACGCTCGGCCAGAGCCTCCTTGAGCACGCCGTACCACTACTATCAGAATCACCCACTCTAAGCCTGTTCCGATCCACTAGCGGAATTTTCAGTATCGAGGCCTACTTCCAGCGGGTCGCCCTTAGCGGCCTGCGTGCCGACTTTATTATGACGCTTGAGATCGATCAGCAAGTCGCCAGCGAAATCTTCGAACGAGGACTACGAATCAGTCAGCTCGGCAGCGGCGGTAAAAAAGTAAACCTGGCCGAGGCCGATGTTAAGCTCGCCATGTCCAGCCCCATTCGTCATATCACCTATATCCCCGCTGCTGATTTAGATGCCGAACTACTTGAACGTTATTTTGGTAAACCGCAGCAGATCCTCGACGATCCAGAAGGCGGAAAACATTGGCTATATCCAGACAAGGGGCTCGACATCACCCTGAACGAGAACACCAAAGAGGTGTTTCAATATGTCCACCCTAACCAATTCAACCAACTACTTACTCCATTACTAGAGCCGAAAACAGCAGGGAAGAACTAATCTGCTAACTGCCTCGTTGATCTGAACCAGAGGGCTGCTGCTGAACCGGCTTCTCTGGCGAGGATTCAGCAGCAGGTTCAGGCGATACATCTGGGGCTAAACCTGGAGTAGACCTGGACCCATCATCGTCTAGATCATCATCCATCAGAATTCGGTGCGCCTCACCCTGCATATCTTCAAACTGACCGCTCTTCGCCGCCCAAAAGAACACCCCGACACCAACCAGCCCCATCAAAATCATACCGGGGATTAGCCCATAGATTACATCCATATCTCGACTCCTAAAATTATCACTACCTAGCCCAAAGGCATCGATCTATGCACCCGTAAAGCGTGGCTTGCCTTAATAGACTCGACTACGAGCCATCGCACTCTGAAGAGCGCTGTTAAGAGCGCCTGAACAGCGTGGCGATCCGAGCCGCATTACCAATCACCAACAAGGAGCTAAGCGGCATGGTTATCGCGGCAACCAAAGGTGTTACCAAGCCCATCATCGCCAGCGGCACCATGAGCGTATTGTAGCCAATGGATAAGATAATATTCTGGCGCACTGTGCGTAGGGTGCGCTGTGACAGCCGTGCCGCCTGATCGATCAACTTGAGATCGTTGCCCAACAACACTATATCAGCACTCGCAATCGACACGTCGGTACCCGATCCCAGCGCTATACCGACAGCAGCCCTGACCAACGCGGGAGCGTCATTGATCCCGTCGCCCACCATCACCACCTCCTTGCCTTGTTGCTGCAGCTCAGCAATAGTCCGATCCTTGTCTTCCGGGAGCACTTCCGCAATCACATCCATACCACCCAGCTGCTTAGCCACCGCCTCCGCGGTTTGACGCCGATCACCACTAAGCAAAGTCAATTGGGCTCCTTGCTGCTTCAGACCCTGGATAAGCGCATAAGCGCCCTCTCGCAACTGATCCTCAATGGCGATCAGCGCCACCTCCTTACCTTCAATGGCTACCCGTACCGAACTGATCGCTCGAAGATCAAGACTCGCCGCTTGCTGTTCCAGTAAAGCACTCCGTGTGACCGCATTATGATCCAGCCAATGAGGGGTGCCGATACAGAGCGTTTTTCCGCCACTTAGCCCTCTGACGCCTTGACCAGGCTGACTGATAAAGCCATCTAGACTCTCTTTGCCTATGCTAAGTTGAAGCTGCTCGGCGCAGCGAACGATGGCAGCGGCAACAGGATGCTCAGAGCTACTTTCTACCGATGCAACCTGACTCAACAGCGTCGCTAGCTGTAATGGCATAGGCTCGTCAGAACCTACACGCCAATGCTCAGTCTCTGTCACTAGCTCCGTAAGGCGCATCTTGCCTTCGGTCAGGGTACCCGTTTTATCAAAAACAAAGTGCCGTATTCCCGATAGCCGTTCAAGCACCTCACCATTTTTGACCAGAATCCCCCGTCGTGCACCTAACCCCGATGCCACTGCGATTGACATCGGCGTCGCCATGCCAAAAGCACAGGGGCAGGTGATAATCAGAACCGAAGTGGCGATGAGTAACGCCTGCTCAACCCCCGCATCTAACCACCAACCAAAACTGACCAATGCCAGCGTCAACGTAACCATCACAAACCAGGGAACGATTCGGTCTGCTAGTCGCTGTATGGGCGCACGACTGGATTGAGCGTCTTCAACCAGATTAATGATTCGACCCAGCGCGCTATCCTGGAGTAACCCCGTTACGCTAATCACCAGGCTACCGTTGCCATTAAGCGTGCCTGTACTGACCTTAGAGCCCGGGGATTTCGATACCAATACCGATTCGCCGGTCAGCATCGCTTCATCTACCCGGCTATTACCTTCGACGACAAGCCCATCGACCGGCAGCCGCTCACCCGGTTTGACTAACACTCGATCATCCACCTTGACCGCGCGAATGGCGACCAGCTCGGACACTTCTCCCTGAGCGGTCGAGGTCAGACGCGTCGCAACTCTGGGCTGCATATCGAGTAGGCGCTGGGTAGACGCTAACGCTTTACGCTTGGAGATCGCCTCCAGATAACGCCCCACCAGGATGACGAACAGAAAGTTAACCACCGTATCAAAATATACCTCGCCGACCTGCGAGCCGCTGAAGGTGATATAACAAGAGTAGAGGTAGGTGATCGAGGCACCGATTGCGATCGGCAGATCCATCCCTGGACGCAAATTTCGTATCCCGTACCAGGCACCTTTAAAAAACGGATACCCCGAATAGGCCAGCGTGGGCGTCGCTATTAACAATCCGATCCAATGAAACAGGCCACGGTACTCGCCCTGATCAGCACCTGTATAGAGCGCTATCGAAATCCACATCAGGTTCATCATCGCAAAGGCGGCAAAACCCATACGATAGAGAAGGTGGCGATAGGTTTTTTTATGACTGTCTTCTGCGCTATTCGGGTCGAAAGGGATTGCTTTATAGCCCAGGGTACCCAGATGCGCTATCAATGCAGAGAGTGGTAATAGACTCCGATCCCACTTCACCTTGAGCTTACGCCCGGATAGATTGACGCGAGACTCAACCACACCCGGTTTACGTCGCAAGCTGTTTTCAATCAACCAAACACAGGCTGCGCAGTGGATACCCTCTACCAGCAACTGAACTTCAGATTGAGCATCCGCGGTGCTGACAAACTCCTGCTGAACCTCTTCGATATCGTACATTGCCAGCGCTTCAGCCAACTCTGGAGGGGGGGCCAGGCGGTCGCCATCCTGGATCCGAGTATAAAACCCACCCAGACCCGCCTGATGAATAGCCTCAGCAACCGAACGACAGCCTTGACAGCAAAAGCCCCGCGGTTGTCCATCGATAGCCGCCTGTACCGTTTCATCGCCGGGAAGTGGCAACTGGCAATGATAACAATGGGCTTCAGCGCCATCATTACGATCAACTAGATCAGATGGCACGTTAAGGGCAGAGGATTGATTCATACTATTTTAATCAGGCGTTTTAGCAACATTAACGCGTAACGCCTCGCTAAATTCGGCCCCTTCCTTGGCAACCACGATCAGTAGATCCCAGATTCCAGGCAGAGGAAATACGACATCGGCCTGATAAGTCCCCGTCTGCAATTCAAGCATCGGCAGCTCGAAGTCAGCCTTGGAATTAGACGGACGATACGCGAACAGCCTAACCGTTTCCGGTACCAATAACCGGCCGGACTTATCGCTCAGATGAAAGCGGATCGCTCCCGCCTTATCTTGCACCGGCGAAGCCACCAGCTCGATACGCATATTCCAGCCTGGATCTTCAGCCCTGCGCTTAAGCATGTTCTTTTCATAATCTTGGCCCCGATCATAATAATTATCGATGACCAAGCCTGGATTACTGTTTAATGCCAAGTAGATAAAGACACCATTGGCAATAAAAAACAGCAGTAACAAACCAGCCCAAACTCTAACAACAGGACTACGCCAAGGCGAAGATTTTGACATAAAAATCACTCTAACGACAAAATGTAAAATTACCCACTAGGGTCAACGTGAAGGTCCGATAAAGACACTCTCGCGAACTCCTGTAAACTGCTCACCAACCCCAGTTGTCACGATCGTGAAGGTAATAGGCAGAGATGTTGCTGATAGCGATTTTGCTGGTACCCGCACAAATACAGTCTTCGCCGTAACGTTGCCATGACGGGCATTAAACCCCTCTTCAGCGCCTAGTAATTGCAGTCCATCAGGGCCCGTTGCCGTTACCAAAACCCGCGAATCTTGTTTCATTTTATTGAGCACTTTTAACGTATATTTATTCTGAATTGAACCATCACTCTGTAGTACAAAGAGTGGCTGGCGATCATGAATAACCTTCAGTTCTATCGCATCAAGCGTACTCAAGCCATAAACGATACCGCCCAGCGCAGCCAGTAATATCGCCGAATACACCCAGACACGTGGACGCTTAACAATAGATGAGTTGACGCCCTTCTCTAAACCGTCAAGTGACTCATAACGAATCAACCCCTTGGGACGGCCAACTTTCTCCATCACCGAATCACAGGCATCGATACAAAGCGCACAGGTAATACACCCCTCCTGCTGGCCCTGACGGATATCTACACCGGTCGGGCAGACGGCAACGCATTGATAGCAATCGACACAATCACCCGTTGTGCGATCTTCTTCAGCTTGTCCTTTCTTAACTCTGCCCCTGGGTTCACCACGATTAAAATCATAGGTCGGTAACACGGTTGTATTGTCGATCATCACTCCCTGAATACGAGCATAGGGACACAACCAGAGGCAAGTTTGCTCACGCATAAACCCAGCCAGTACGTATGTCCCTATAACAAAAAGCGAAATACTCAGAGTCGCGGAAAAACCAAGCTCAAAATTCCAAATCCCCTCTAAAAGAGAGAAAATATCGATAAACCAAGCAACAAAAGCTATCCCGGTTAAAAAAGCAACGAACAACCACAACGCATGCTTGATAAGCTTATTTTTTATCTTAGAAAAATCCCAAGAAGCGGCTTCAAGCTTGCGACGCTTCTGGGGACTCCCCTCTAACTTCTCTTCGATCCAGGTATAAACATCGGTCCAGACTGTTTGAAAGCAAAAAAATCCGCACCAAACACGCCCCGCTACCGCTGTAACGACCGCCAATAAAATCGCAAAAAATAGCAACAGTAGCGACAGCATCCAGAAATCCTGCGGCAGGATAGTGGCACCAAAAATATGAAACTGACGATTGGGAATATCAAAAAGAACCGCTTGACGATCATCCCAGCGAAGCAAGGGCCCTAAGAAAAAAAACAACCAAAAGCTGTTTGCCCACCATTTAAACGAACGCCACTTTCCCGGCATGCGCTTGGCATGAATCGTTTCTTCACCGGTATTAACGTGCCAGTGACCCGATTCAGCATAGATATCATCCACGGTAGTCATTGGAATCTGGTTATTCTGTTCGCTCACTTGCACATCTCCCGGCAATAAAGAGTCAATACTCAGAGCCTGCGTTGTTACGGCTGACCTGCCATTAGAACATCAGAGTTATCTAATAAGCCATATTGGTGCCATTGTAGCAACGTACGACACTGATAGCAGCGCACTGCAAATAATTTTGATATAAAAAAAGGGGCTTAGCCCCTTTTTTTATAAAATCTCAGTAGCTAATCATTGCTTTGAGCTTCATTTATCAGTTTTACTGCTTTAAAGCACAGGTATACAACTATTCCTGTTGCTGCCACCACACATAAAACGGACCCTACAACTACAGCATCGATACCCATAGAGTACTCCCTATCCTAAATCCTGGACACGGGTTAAATCCGTGTCCAGTGCTGATATTTACTGGCCACCGCCCAACTTGTGAACGTAAATTGCCAGCTTCTTAATATCGTTCTCTTTCAGACGTTGCCCAAAGGCAGGCATCACGGCTTCACGCGTACCAGCATCACGAGGATCATTGACACCATGGGCAATGGTATAAGCCGCACCAGCAACTTTATCAGCCTCGTTAAAGCGCCAGATGGCATCGGTCAAGTTTGCGGAGCCTAAGATCTGCAACCCTTTACCGTCAGCACCATGACAACCAAAACAGCCTTTATCACGGTACAACTGAGCACCTGAATCGCTAGTACGACTCTGACTTAGGTCGACGACATGCTGCGCCAACGTACCGATCTCTGCCTCAGAAAGCGTGCTGCCATGAGCTATCATCATTCCACGACGGCCGTTAGTAATCGTCTGCTTAATAGTCTCAATCGTTCCGCCATACAGCCAGTCGTCGTCTGCTAGAACAGGGAAGCCTGGTCCGCCCTGACCGCCAGCACCATGACAGCCGGCACAGTTATCACCGAACAATACCCGGGCAGAGGCCAGCGCATAACCGCTTAAACCATCATCGGCCAGAATCTCAGGCAGAGTCATGGCTTCGATCTGAGTTTCAAACTGCGTCCGAACCACATCTAACTCAGCTACACCTTCCTGATATTCACCAATCATGGTCCAACCAAGGATCCCCTTGGTGCTATCGTTAGCCAGTGGAATAAACGGATAAAGAATCCCGTAACCCACGAACCAGACTATTGAGGCCCAGAAGCCGATCATCCACCAGCGCGGGACCGGGTTTGCCATCTCCCGAATATTATCATCCCAGATATGCCCGGTATTGTTTTCGCCCGGGAATGGGTTTTTTTCATCCGCCATTTTTATCTCCGCTATCAAGTCGCTCACCGTCATCAAGGAGGTATTTTCTTGCTTCAAGTTTTTCCTTGTTCTTGGGACGGTAGGCATAGACGTAAGCTATTACCATCAGGACGAAGATGACCAGAGTCAGAATCATGCCGACCCAATCACTTGGGGTCATCGCCGCCCAATCAGTGCTGAAATATTCTTTCAAGCTACTCACGGTAAACCTTGTTGTCATCCAGTTTGGCCATAGTACCCAGCACCTGAAGAAACGCGATGACCGCATCCTCTTCTGTCTTGCCCGTAACCGCAGCTGGAGCTGCAGCTATATCGGCATCGGTATAGGGCACGCCAACGGTGCGCATGCCCGTCATATGCTTGGCGATATTCTCACCATCCAGCATCGCATGCTGCAGCCAGGGATAGTTAGGCATAACCGACTCAGGAACCACCGAGCGAGGTGCACGTAAGTGAATACGCTGCCACTCATCGGAGTACTTTCCACCTACGCGAGCCAGATCTGGACCGGTACGCTTAGACCCCCACTGAAACGGGTGGTCATACATCGATTCTGATGCAAGTGAGTAGTGACCATAACGCTCCTTCTCATCACGGAACGGACGGATCATCTGTGAATGGCACAGGTAGCAGCCTTCACGGATATAAACATCGCGACCGGCCAGCTCTAGCCCGGTATAAGGACGAATCCCGTCTCCCGCTTTCCAACTACTCAGAGTATCGCCAGCCTCACGCTGCCAAAGGATCTCTGGTGCAGTGCTTTTGTGTTCCATGGTTTTATCCATAGTAAACAGCGGCACAATCTCGACGATACCGCCAACAGAAACAACGAGTGCAACACCGAGCACCAGGGCCCAGATGTTAACCTCCATTTTTTCCTGGAGGCTTTTTGGTTTTTGATTTTCAGCCATTGTCAGATTCTCCCTTAAGCGCTGGCTAAGACTGCAGTGCGAGCCTGTTCAACTTTGCCTTCAGCGACAGATTTACGAACTGTCATCAGCACGTTAAAGAGCATAATGATCGCGCCGGTCAGGAAGATAGCTCCGCCGACTGCACGCATAGCGTAGTACGGATGCATCGCTTCAACCGATTCAGCAAAGGTATAAACCAGAGTGCCGTACTCATCATATGCACGCCACATCAACCCTTGCATGATCCCCGATACCCACATCGCTACGATGTAAACCACAGTACCTATGGTAAACAACCAGAAGTGGATATTGATAAGTCTCTTAGACCACATCTCGGTATGGAAGCAACGCGTTATCATGTGATAAAGCGCACCAGCACCAACCATCGCAACCCAACCCAGAGCACCTGAGTGAACATGACCGATCGTCCAGTCGGTATAATGAGACAGCGCGTTGACGGTCTTGATCGACATCACCGGACCCTCAAAGGTCGACATCGCATAGAATGCCAGCGACATGATCATAAAGCGCAAAGTGTAGTCGGTGCGTAACTTATCCCAGGCTCCCGAGAGAGTCATCATCCCGTTTATAGCCCCACCCCAAGAAGGGATGATCATCGCCAAGGATACCGCAGCACCCACGGAACCGGTCCAATCAGGCAAAGCCGTGTATTGCAGGTGGTGAGCACCCAGCCAGACATAGCCAAAGCTCAGCGCCCAGAAGTGAATAACCGACAAACGATAAGAGTAAACGGGACGGTTCGCCTGCTTAGGAACGAAGTAATACATGATTCCCAAGAAGCCCGCAGTCAAGTAGAAACCAACCGCATTGTGACCCCACCACCACTGAATCATCGCATCCTGAACCCCAGAGAAGATGGAGTAGGATTTAAACATACCTACAGGGATTGCAAGGCTATTAACCACGTGTAGGTAGGTAATCATGATCATCATCGACAGGAAGAACCAGTTCGACACATAAATATGCGAACTCTTTCGAATCACGATCGTCATGATGAAATTGAATGTGTAGGTCAACCAAACAACGGCGATCGCAATATCGATCGGCCACTCCAGCTCGGCGTACTCCTTACCCTGGGTCAAGCCCATGGGTAGGGTAATAACCGCACTGAGGATAATTAGGTTCCAGCCCCAGAAGGTGAACCATGCCAGTTTTTCACTCCATAGACGCACACCACAGGTGCGCTGTACCGAGTAAAACGCAGACGCCATCAGCACACAACCGCCGAAAGCAAAAATCACTGAGTTTGTATGTAGCGGACGCAAACGCCCAAAGGTTAATTGTGGAATATCAAAATTTAGTGCTGGCCAAGCCAATTCCGAGGCAATATATACCCCGACGGATGCGCCTACTACTAGGTAGACAACAGCCATAACGGCGAACCAGCGTACAACCCCAAGGTCATACTTCTGCTCTGCTGTGGCGTCCATGAACCCCCCCTTCTTGGGTTAGACAATATTTTGTGATGCAAACAAAACCAGATAAAAAATCAGGTTTTATTGCCGGCGTTATAAGACCGTTTTTTATGACAATTGTCAAACACAATAATCATTCTGAATTAAAGCAAATGAAACCAGTACAACCTTACAACTGATTGAGTTAACAATGGTTTTTAACGATCTGCACACCACGTGACTGATGCCACTAATTGATACAGATCAATGTTAATACGGAAAATACCGCAGCGCACAAATCCGACAAATCAACTCGGAAATAGCTTGCTCTAATAACACCTCAACGTGAATCCCATCTAGAAATTCGATATTTCCAGGCATACAGAGACGGATCATGGATGAAAGCCCACCAGAGCCACTAGACGCAGACACTGACAGATACTGCAACCTGCTACTCAGTGTGTTTTAATTGCCGACTATTGCCGAACGGCTGACTCTCTAACTTCTGATGGTGCACTCTACAGTGGCAAAAGATACTCAAATAAAGTGGGATTTAGAACTTATCCAACGCTACGATCTGTCCGGCCCACGATACACGTCCTATCCGACAGCGATTCAATTCGATCCAGCTCTCAGTCCAGCACAACTGGTCGAAGCGGGACAGCGTACGACCGATAGCAGCGCACCGCTATCGCTTTATTTTCATATTCCGTTCTGCACCCATGTCTGCTATTTCTGCGCTTGCAACAAGATGATTACTCGTAATAAGAAGCGGGCGGCACCCTATCTGGCAGAGCTATATAAGGAGATGGCGACACTCTCTAACCTGTATTCCAATAACCGTATCGTAAATCAGTTACATTGGGGCGGGGGCACGCCCTCCTTTATCAGCGACGACGAGATGCGCCAACTGATGGCCGAAACGCGCAAGCACTTCAGGCTGCGCGATGATGATCAGGGGGACTATTCGATCGAGATCGACCCTCGCGAAGCCGATGCCGAACGTATGAAGGTGATCCGCGAGCTGGGCTTTAATCGGATCAGCCTCGGGGTTCAAGACATCGAACTCAAAGTTCAGGAAGCGGTCAACCGGGTTCAGCCTATCGAGATGTCGGAGGTGATCATCAGCAGCGCGCGGGAGCTGGGGTTCAAATCGATCAACGTCGATCTGATCTACGGCCTGCCACACCAGACCATCGATAGTTTTTCCCGCACTCTCGACAAGATTGTCGAACTCAGCCCCGATCGTTTGTCGATATTCAATTATGCCCATATGCCCGATCGCTTCCGTTCGCAAGCACATATCAAGGATGAAGACCTGCCCTCTCCGGCAGACAAGTTAATTATTCTTGAAAACACCATCAATCGACTGATCGATGCCGGCTATCAATATATCGGCATGGACCATTTCGCCAAACCCGATGACGAGCTTGCAATCGCACAACGCGAAGGTCACCTACACCGAAACTTCCAAGGCTACACAACCCACAGTGACTGCGATCTGGTCGCCATGGGTGTTTCTGCCATCAGCCAGATCGGTGATGTTTACTATCAAAACGAACACGATTTAAAACGCTACCAAGAGGTCGTTGCTGAGACGTCCCAGGCAATTAAACGCGGGGTGATTTTAACCCTTGATGATCGCATAAGGCGTCGAGTCATCACCCAGCTGATCTGCCATTTTGAACTTGACCCTCGCCAGATTGAAGCTGAATTCGAGATTAACTTTGACGATTACTTTGCTGCGGAACAACAGCTATTGCAGCAATTCAGCCAGGATGGATTGATCCAGCTAAACGACCGGCGCATCGAAGTCACACCTTCGGGCCGATTATTGATCCGCAGGATCTGCATGACATTCGATGCGTACATGCCGAAACTCCAGGCTGGCCGTACTTTTTCACGCATTATCTAAATCACCCATAGAATAAAAAGGGCCATCTTCAGGATGGCCCTCATCTTGGCTTCAACCCTGCCGCTATATAAGCCATAATGATTCAATTATTCTTTCAAGCAGCTGTCAGGAAGTATATCTATGACCGTAAAGCCGCATTCGGTCGACAAAGCCCACCCATTCAATGAGTTCAAATGCAGCAATTGCGGCCTGTTGTCTTTATGCCTTCCGTTTTCGTTAAAACCTAACGAAGCTGAGCAGCTAGAAAAAATCATTGAAAAAAGCCCTCCTTTAAAAAAAGCTAGCCACCTATTTCATCAGGGTGAACCTTTCACCTCTATTTTTGCGGTACGCGCTGGTACCATCAAAACCTATACGGTTACCAACCAAGGGGAGGAGCAGATCACCGGCTTCTACTTTCCAGGTGACCTGATCGCCCTCAACGCAATCGACACCCTGCACTACCCCATTTCGGCCAAGGTACTTGAAACAACAACCGTTTGTGAAATCCCTTATGATCAACTCGATCGTCTTTCAGACCAGGTTCCGGAATTGCGCCGTCAATTGATTCGCTCCATGGGCAAAGAGATCAGGGAAGAACAACAGATGATGCTTCTGCTTAGCAAAAAAACCGCAGAAGAACGCGTGGCGACTTTTCTGCTCAAGCTCTCAGACCGCTACAAACGCAGAGGATACTCCCCCTCCATCTTTCGCCTATCCATGTCGCGCAATGAAATTGGCAACTATCTAGGCCTGGCGGTCGAAACTGTAAGCCGTATATTCAGCCGCTTTCAGAAGCAGCATCTGATCAAAGTGGAGGGCAAGGAGATTGAAGTCTTAAGCCTTGAAGAACTGCGGCATATTTCCGGTGAAATACGTTCCAATGACAGCAGCAACGACTAAGACTGCCCTGCCCACTAAAAACAAACAAAAGCGAACCAAGGAATATCCATGTCATTTGATGAGTGCTATATCCGTTCTGCCATCCGCGCCATTCCTGACTGGCCAACGCCTGGGATTATATTCCGCGATATAGCGCCGCTATTTTTAGACCCTAAAGCGTTGCATATTGTTATAGATGCCCTCACCCAGCGCTATCTGGATAGTAACATGACCCATATCGCAGCGCTTGACGCTCGCGGTTTTTTACTTGGATCGATTCTCGCCTACAAACTCAACAAACCTCTAATTTTGGTTCGCAAGGTAGGCAAGCTACCCGGTGACACCCTGTCGCAGGAATATCAACTTGAGTATGGTTCGGCCTGTGTTGAAATACAGAATGATGCCTGCGCTGCTGGAGACCGAGTACTGCTGATTGATGATCTGATCGCTACTGGGGGTAGCTTGCTCGCAGCCAGCACCCTAGTCAGAAAACTCGGCGCTGAAATTATTGAAGCCGCCGCCATCATCGACCTGCCCTTCTTAAAAGGATCGAGTCGATTGCACGAGGCAGGCATTCCTGTTCACTGCCTAATCGCTTACTAACAACAACCTATCCCCGCCAGGGCCAAATAGGGCCCTAGCGAAGTAAGTGCATCAGGGACGCGGGGGCTTTAACCTGCTAACAACCTGTTTTTCTTGCGCACATAGGCCGTGATTGCTTTATCTTTTTCCAAAATATGATCGACCAACCAGTCATTCAAAAAGACCAGCAACTCAATTGACAGGTCTGAGCCACCTTCGTTACAACGCACAAAAAGCCCCCAGGCTTTATCCATCAACGCACCATGTAAGGCTCTATGCGCCTCATAGCCTGGGTAGTCGATTGAGCGCATTAGCGCTTCTTCATCATTAAAATGAACCTTGGTGTATTCCAGAAGTTCTTTAAGTGTGCGCTTGGTTGTACCGTTAGCATCGTCGCCATGAATATCCCTATGCAGGGCCGCTAACAGCTCAAAAATCTGCTTATGCTGATCATCAACCTGATTATCACCCACACAGAATGCTGCTCTCCATTGAAATCGATCCAAAATGTTCTCCCTAACAATAAGTAAAAGCTTATGTCTGGCTCAGATAGACTCAAGAATGGCATCCCAGATCGTTGAGGTAAAGCGATCCAAGGCATAGTTTTTTAGTTTTAGTAGCCAGTCTTTGGTTGAATTCGTACACTGTGCCGCCTTAGTGACAGCGTACTCTGGAATCTAGTCTTATGTGGTTTAAAAATCTTCTATTTTACCGTTTCACCCGACCTTTTGATCTCAATGCTGAAGCATTGTCAACACAACTTGAACAACATCGTTTCGGTCCCTGCCGAACTCAAGAGATCAGCCGCTACGGCTGGACCTCACCGATGGCAAAGCTCAGTGAACAACTGGTCCATAGCGGTAACGGCTCACTGCTAATCTGCGCTCAAAAAGAGGAAAAAATCCTTCCTGCCTCGGTTATTCGTGATTACCTGAATGAACGGGTCGAACGGATCGAGACCGAACAGGATCGAAAAGTTCGCAAGAAAGAGAAAGATGAACTCAAAGACGAAATCATCATCGACCTGCTGCCAAAGGCGTTTAGCCGTTACCAACAAACACACGCCTACATCGATCCTAAGCTGGGATTTCTGGTGGTCGATGCTAGCAGTGCCAAGCGAGCCGAGGAGCTTTGCTCCTATCTTCGCCAGACACTAGGGTCCTTGCCTGTCAGTATCCCTGCGCTACTGCATGCGCCTACATCCATCATGACTCGCTGGTTGACCGAGGAGCAATCCATGCCCGCTGGATTTGAACTTGGCGATGAGTCAGAGCTCAAGGATCCCAGCGAAAACGGTGCGACACTCCGCTGTAAGCAGCAGGATCTACTTGGCGACGAAATCAGACCCCATCTAGACGCAGGCAAACTCGCTGTCAAACTGGCGCTTAGCTGGCGTGATAGTTGCCGAATGATTTTAAGTGATGACCTTATTCTGCGCCGTTTAAAATTCTCGGATACACTCCTAGACCAGGCCGCCGATGCGGGTGCTGCAGACGCTGCAGCCGCCTTCGATGCTGATTTTTATCTACTGACAGAGACCCTTGGCAAACTGATTCCTGAGTTGCTCGAGGCCCTTGGCGGTGAAAACGTGGATGCCTATCAATCCGCTATTGGTAGCAATGACTCGGTGGCAGATACAGAAAAATAACTTTATTGGCAGCAGTCCAAAGATACCGCCAATAATCTCAAACATGAATATTCATAATTTCATATTTGACTAACACGCAGTCAGTAACCTTCATGTATACAGTTAAAGAACTCTTCTATAGCCTTCAAGGAGAAGGCGCTCACGCCGGTCGGGCTGCTGTGTTCTGCCGTTTCACTGGCTGTAACCTCTGGTCTGGCCGTGAGCAGGATCGTGCCGATGCAATCTGTAATTTTTGCGATACCGACTTTATCGGCACCAGCGGTGATTTAGGCGGAAAATATACCCGGACTCAATTGGCCGAGGCTATATTGGGTCTGTGGAATAGTCGCTGTAGCGACAGCAGCGGCGCCAAGCCCTATGTCATCTGTACCGGTGGTGAACCCTTGCTGCAGCTTGATGATGCACTCATTAGCGCTTTCAAAGATCGGGGATTTGAAGTCGCTGTGGAAACAAATGGGACCCTGGCCGCTCCGACGGGAGTGGATTGGATTTGTGTCAGCCCAAAAAACAACTCGACCCTAAGACTTACCCAGGGCGATGAATTAAAACTGGTTCACCCGCAACCCGGGGTTGACCCAGCCCAGTTCAGCGGCCTGGAATTTGATTACTTCTACCTCCAGCCCCTCGACGGTCCCGATGCGGCACAGAGCTTAACGGCATGCCTTGATTACTGCCGTAGACACCCTCGCTGGCGACTTAGCCTACAAACCCACAAACTGGTTAATATCCCCTAAACCGAGATGACTCGACACACCTGATCAATACCTTTCAGACGATAGGAACGCAGCCATGTACAAGCTAGAGTATTACGTTCCCCGCAGCCACCTTGAAGCAACCCAACAGGCTTTATTTGCAGCAGGCGCGGGAACAATTGGCAACTATTCAAACTGCTGCTGGGTTACTGAGGGTATTGGGCAGTTCAGACCGCTACAAGGAGCAACGCCGTTTATAGGCCAGCAGGGTAAGATTCAGCAAGAGCCGGAGATGAAAGTGGAGCTGGTATTTTGCCGTTCGTTGAAACTAGCTATCGTTGCCGCTCTGAAGCAGAGCCATCCTTATGAAACACCTGCTTTTCAAATCATTACCTTTGAAACCTGAGCCGATCACCGCTGCGCCGCTGACACATCCCCCAATGGTGCTGAGCGCATTTCGTCTTTCTGCATTCAAATTCGCAGATGGAATTTTCTGCCGGAACCTCCTGGACAAGCCAGCCGGGGGGACTGGAAAAAATATGCGGTATTTTTTTACAGTACTGCAACACGACTCTGAAACCGCCCACGGGGCTCTCCTTCATTACTGTGACTCATTGATGCCGCACTATAGCAAAAAAGTGACTACTACACCGTTTTTGATATATTAACTCATCCCCTGCAAGCAGTTCCAAACAAGGTCCCCTTATCTCATCCACCCTCGACTCAGACACCCAAGCTGGCACTCGGCGAGCCCATGCCAGGGCTATGCCTTTGAGCAGGCGTGTCGCATCAATCAGGATCACTGCCTAAAGATCCGGGAGGAGGGAGCCCTCCAGAATGCACGGGTTGCTATTTCTCGCCATAATTGGCCAACGATAGGCTAGACTGGATCAGTCTATAGCCTGTCAAGGATGGCGTTATCTCATGCCCGGATCTGGAAAATCGATCTCTTTAGTACTAGGCAGTGGCGGCGCTCGCGGCCTAGCCCATATAGGGGTTATAAATTATTTGCTAAGAAGCAATTACCGCATCGAAGCCATTGTGGGGTGCTCGATGGGTGCCTTGGTCGGGGGTGTCTATGCATTAGGAAAACTGGATGAATTTACTGCCTGGGTTAAGGCGATCTCCACGATGGAGATGCTCAAATTGCTGGATTTTTCCTTGGGCCAGGGAGGTTTGGTTAAAGGTGACAGAATCATCAATACCCTGG
>CAXBEA010000069.1:0-20964 GCA_963974645.1 uncultured Neptunomonas sp.
CGCCACTGCAGTGGTAGCCATCACCGCCAACCCTGGGGTCGTTCACATCAACTGCATGTTCGACGAGCCACTCTACCCTGCTGGCAACAACGAAGATTTCAGTGTCTATCTAAGCTCAATCGAGACTTGGCTGAGTAGCGACCAGCGCTACCCTGTTGAGGATCCAGTCTCGCCTGCGCTGATGACAGCCTTACCGAACCCCGATCAATGGCAGCAGTTTGTCGCAGAACCGGGGTTGATCGTTGTCGGCGCCTTGCCGGATCGAACCAGCGCCGACGCAGTAAAGGCACTCGCCAAGACGCTCGACTGGCCAATCATTGCCGATATTCAGTCACAGCTAAAAACCGATCCGGACTGCTTGGGTGCGGCCGAGCTACTGCTAAGCAGCCCTGAAGGTCTACAGCAACTCAGCCAAGCTCGGCTGCTGTTGCAGCTGGGGGGGCGGCTGGTCTCCAAGCGGCTGCAGGCTTTTATTGAAGGGCATGACTGGACCGCGTTCTGGCTGGTCAACCCCGGTGACCAGCCCCTGGCCCCCGGGCGCAACCAGACGCGTTTCTTCTCTGCTGCAATCAAAGACTGGTGCCATCAGCAACTGCAAACCCTGGATCAGCTAAGCGCACTACCGCAGCAAACAGCGCTGAATCGATCTCTATTTACCCAGCAGAGCCAAGTGACCAAACAGCTGGCACGGAAATTTTCCCTCGAGAGCCATCCTCAGCTCAGCGAACTGGCGGTCTGCTACCAGTTGCTTGCCAACAGCCCAGAGGCGAGTTGGTTGCTGGCCGGTAACAGCCTCGGCATCCGCATCCTGGAGCTGATCGGCGCGGCGTTAAAGAGCAAGCCACAGCTCTTTGCCAATCGGGGAGCCAGCGGTATCGAGGGTCTGGTCTCGACCGCGCTGGGCTGCAGCCTGGCCAGCCAACAACCCGGTACTCTGCTGCTGGGGGATTACTCGCTGCTATACGATCTTAATGCGCTAGCGCTGCTATCCAAGCATCCGCTTCCGTTGCTAATTGTGGTGCTCAATAACGACGGTGGCGGTATCTTCCGGATGCTGCCTATCGCCGATGAAGCGCTGCGCCAACGCCATTACCAACGCCCACACGGGTTGAGTTTTGAGCATGCTTGTACGATGTTTCAGATCCGTTATTACCATCCGCTGTCGCTAGCTGATTTTATTCTCCACTACCAAAAGTCACTGCAGACCAACGGCCCCTGTTTGATTGAGATCAGCGCCGATGCTCTAATCACCGAACAGCAAATTCGAGCGTTAACAGCAGACTAGCTACTGTTTCATGTACACCTTTAACTACGAATTAGCTACACCCTTAGCTATACCCTTAACCACACCCTTAACCACCCCGTTAACAACCAGGGCTAACGACGAGCTTACAATGAAATACGGATTAACCGAACAGCAACTGACCGCCCCGATTGAATGGCAGGATTACAGCGATCGATTCGAGGATATCCTCTTCCATAAGGCGGACGGCATCGCCAAAATCAGCATCAACCGTCCCCAGGTCCATAATGCCTTCCGCCCCAAGACCGTACGCGAGATGCAACAGGCACTGGAAGATGCGCGTTACGACGCCGAGATAGGTGCGATCATCCTCACCGGCGTGGGCGATCAAGCCTTCTGTTCGGGGGGCGATCAGCGTATTCGTGGCAATGCAGGCTACAGCGATGGCGAGGGCACCGAGCACCTCAACGTGCTCGATTTTCAACGCCAGATCCGCACCTGCCCCAAGCCCGTGGTCGCAATGGTCGCAGGTTACGCCATCGGTGGCGGGCATGTGCTGCACCTGGTCTGCGACCTGAGTATCGCGGCGGATAATGCGGTCTTCGGTCAGACCGGACCAGCAGTTGGCTCCTTCGATGGCGGCTACGGTTCAAGCTATCTGGCACGCATTGTGGGCCAGAAAAAAGCCCGTGAGATCTGGTTCCTCTGCCGTCAATACGATGCGGCCAAAGCGCTGGAGATGGGGCTGGTCAATACCGTTGTGCCGCTGGCCGAGCTGGAAACCGAGACGGTACGCTGGTGCCGTGAAATGCTCCAGAACTCCCCCTTGGCACTGCGTTGCCTGAAGTCAGCGATGAACGCCGATTGCGATGGTCAAGCCGGATTGCAGGAGCTGGCCGGCAACGCCACCCTGCTGTTTTATATGTCGGAGGAGGCGCAGGAGGGGCGTAACGCCTTCGTTGAAAAACGTCGTCCCGAGTTCAGTAAATTCAAACGTTCACCCTAAACCGAGACCCAGCATTGGTGCGAAATCTCATCCGCCGGAATGCGGCAATCTATACATATCGGATTCCGCTTAACCCCTCGATCTCCTGCGCAGGCAGGCAACTCGGCAACCGCCAAGGTTTGGTGTTGCGCCTGAGCCAGGGTGCGCCTGAGTTATCGGGGCTGGGCGAATCTGCACCACTGCCCGGGTTCAGCAACGAAACGCTGGCCCAGTGCCAGCAAGCGTTGATCCGGCTGGTGGAGAGCTGGGTCAACCAGCCTGTGGATAATTTCGCTGGCGATTCAAAACAGCTCCAAGAATTGCTCAACGAATCCAGCCCTAGCGCTTGTTTTGGCTTTAGCTGCGCGCTGCACGAACTCACTCAGGGTCCACTTTTCGATCCAACCCCGGTACCAAGCTACCCCCTGCTGCAGGGCCAATCCGACGCGGCTTTGCTGCAACAGACCTATCGGGGTCAGGATCAAGCCGCCTTAGACAGGCCCCGCAGCATCAAGCTGAAGCTGGCACGGCAGCCACTGGATCAGGAGATCGCCTGGGTTCAGAGTTTGCTAACGAAATCGCCACTGCTGCGACTACGTATCGATTGTAACCAGGGCTGGACGCTGCAACAGGCCAAGCAATTTTTATCCCGAATTCCACTCGAGACGCTCCAAGCCATCGAGTATTTGGAAGAGCCCTGTCACGATCTGCAACAGAGTCTGCGGCTTGCAGACCAATACGCGGTACCCCTGGCCTTAGATGAAAGCCTGCGCCAACCCGGTTTTATCTTGCCAGAGCACCCCGCACTGGCAGCACTGATCATCAAGCCCAGCCTGACCGGATCGTTGCAACAACTTGATAGCTGGGTGTCGCTGGAAAGCGCGCGTAGGCTACGGGTCATACTCAGCAGCAGTTACGAGTCGAGCCTGGGACTGAGCCAAATTTCGGCCTTAGCCAGCCAATACACCCCTGACGAACCTCCCGGTTTGGATACGGCCAGTCATTTCAGAGTCAATCTGTTACGTGGCGGCAACCCGCTCAAACCAACCCTAGGCTGGCAAGATCTAACTCGGGTGTGGCACAGTTGATCTTTTATCAAACCTCGCTCGGCGTTACCCAACCACGACTTCGATCTGTCTATGTAGAGTTCAGCTAATTAATGACTACTCATTCTAGCTACTGTCCGCTTGCTCAGCAGGCGATTGAGCGCCCAGAGGCGATCGCGCTAATCGAACGCCAGCGCGAAAACGGAGTGATTCACTATAGCTATGCGCAGCTGCATCATCAGGTTGAGCAACGGCGACTCTGGCTGTTGCAACAGGGCATCACTGCCGGCCAACGGCTACTTATTGCGAGCGAGGATAAAGCCGAAATTGTCCGTTTGCTGCTGGCTTCGCTGCGTCTGGGTTCAGTCTTGATTCCGATAAATCCGGCCTTCCCTGAGGTCCAGCAGCGGGTATTGATTCAAAGTTTCGATGCCGATGGGTTTATTGATCAGCCCGGCAGAGCTAATTCAGATAACAATAAAAAACCGCAGGACAACGCTAAACTCGCCGATCGCTGTCGCAGCCTCGCTCTCACTGGTGACGATCAAAACAATCACCCCCAGACTCCAGGCCGTATATCCGCAATCCCAATCGAGGATCCAGATGCGCCTCTGAGCGGGGTATTAACTTCAGGCACTGGCGGCACGCCAAAACTGGCGCTACACAGTTACCGCAACCATGCTGCCAGCGCCGAGGGTAGCCGCAGCCTGATTCCACTGCAGCCCGGCGATGGCTGGGCGCTGGCGCTGCCGCTGGATCATATCAGCGGCCAGGCGATCGTTTTTCGCTGCCTGCTCGCAGGGGCCAGCCTGATCATCCCTGCCGTTAACGAAACCCTGCAACAGCTTCTCCTTGAGCCACGCCTGACTCACCTTTCGTCGGTCCCTACCCAGTTGCTGGGGTTGCAACGTGCTGGTATCAACTTCAGCAACAGCACCTTACAGCAACTACTGATAGGCGGCGGCGTCATCCCTTCAGGGCTACTGAACTGGCTCAGCCAGCAGCCACTACAAAGCTGGATCAGCTACGGATTGACCGAGATGAGTTCACAGGTGATGACGGGGGCAATCAACCCTGAGGGTAAATTGGCCAGCCTGCTGCCGCACTGCCAACTACGGCTTTCGGCAGATAATGAGATTTTAGTGCGGGGGGATTCACTGTTTTTGGGTTATTACCGCAGCACAGGCTGCCAGCTACCCTTGGATCATCAAGGCTGGTTTCATACCCGGGATCTGGGATTTTTGGATTCGCAGCAACAGTTGAGTATCCGCGGGCGCATGGATAATCAATTCATCAGTGGTGGCGAAAACATCCAACCCGAGTCGATCGAGTTGGTTATAGCTGCGTATCCTGGCATCGATAATTGCATCCTGGTTCCGGTTGATGATCCCTACTATGGCCAACGATCGGTCGCCTTTATCACCCCCCTGACAGCTATCGATAGCGCTCAGCTGGAACGCTGGTTACGGCAACGCCTGCCGCGCTATCAGGTACCGATCCACTACCTGCAACTGCCGACCTCTGAAGCCGCACTGAAAATCAGCCGTGTGGAGTTGATACGCTTAGCCGCCAAACTTGTCGGAATAAATTCCGACCCACCAGGATGCGGGTAGTGCCTGAAAGGCGGGAGCAATTTTAGGCCAACCCACTGTTGTAGTTCGGGACTCAACCCGGAGACAGTGCAACTAATGGCAGCTATCAATCTGCCAAAGATTTCCACTCTGGGCCAACAAGCGGCAGCGCGGTAACGGACTCTCAATACACCAACTCCACCACATCTTGGCCGTGTTCAAATCAACGCCACTAAAGGCTGTCAGCTGGACCCGATCAAGCGTACCTTCAGTCCTTTGTTGCGCCTCGTAGCTATAAAACACCTCAGGGTTGTTGGCCGCTAATCGCTCAGCGTCGGCAAGCGACATCTCGCCTGCTGACGCGATCTGAATTTGCTGAAGCACCGCCGCGGGAGGTTCCAAACGGTAACCCCAAGGCTCAGAACTGAGCACAAAGGTTGCGAGTGCGGGGGATTCTTGACGAACACGCCGTTGCCATTTGCTCAGTAGGGCATCCAAGCGCGTCTTCAGGCGATCGATTGCAGCGCCCAGGGTCTTTTTTCTTGCCTGCTCTATAGCCAGAGTCGCTGCTGGCTCCTCCTCTACGTGAGTCTCAATGCTGGCGTTGAAGCGATGCAGTTCAGCCAGGGCAACATTTAAAATCCAGGCTTGATTGGCTAATTCAACCAACTCATCGCTGTATAGCTTCATCATCAGGGTCTCTTTAGAGTTTCAGTTCAGTTCAAAGAGGCATAAAAAAACCGTGGTGTTTCAGCAGCCACGGTTTTTATTCTTATCGCCAACGACGGACTTCAGACGAAGCCCTCAGTTTGCCGTCGAGATCAGCGCCGCTCGGGCTTACTCGGCAGACTGGGGTTTTCTAACCCGAATACTCAGTTCGCTCAACTGAGCCACACTGGCTTCACCGGGAGCGGCCGTCATCACACAGGCAGCGCTCTGGGTTTTCGGGAACGCGATCACTTCACGGATCGAGTTAGAGCCGGTCATCAACATCACCAGACGATCAAGACCGAAAGCCAGACCGCCGTGGGGAGGCGCACCAAACTTAAGCGCGTCGAGTAGGAAGCCGAACTTCTCACGCTGCTCTGCAGGGCTGATATTAAGAATACCGAACACCACCTCCTGCATCGCCTGCTGATGGATACGGATAGAACCACCGCCCAGCTCGCAGCCATTGAGTACCATATCGTAAGCCCGGGACAGTGCGGTTTCCGGATGCGCGCTAAGCTCTTCAGGCGTGCACGAAGGCGCCGTAAACGGATGATGGATCGCGGTTAACGAACCGTCGTTGGTCTCTTCAAACATTGGGAAGTCAACCACCCATAAAGGAGCCCACTCGCTCTGGTAAAGATTCAGGTCTTCACCAATCTTGCAGCGCAGCGCACCCAGCGCCTCGGAGACGATTTTGCCCTTGTCAGCGCCGAAGAAAACGATATCGCCATCGTTGGCCCCGACCCGTTCCATCAGCTGCAGAGATACCTCCGCGCCGAGGAATTTAACGATTGGCGACTGCAGTCCTTCAACACCTTTGGCCAGCTCATTAACCTTGATCCAAGCCAGACCCCGGGCCCCGTAGATGCTGACGTACTTGGTGTACTCGTCGATCTGTTTACGGGTCAGGGTCGCGCCACCAGGAATCTTCAGCGCGGTTACCCGCCCTTTGGGATCGGCAGCAGGACCTGAGAACACTTTGAAATCAACGCTCGCCATCAGGTCTTTGACTTCGACCAGTTCCAGCGGAATCCGCAGGTCGGGCTTGTCGGAACCGTAACGATGCATCGCTTCGGCATAGGGCATCCGTGGAAATTCACCCAGATCCAGATCCAACAACTGAAGAAACAGCCCTCGGATCATCTTCTCGGTGATCGCCATGATCTGCTCTTCGTCGAGAAAGCTGGTCTCGATATCGATCTGGGTAAATTCGGGCTGGCGGTCGGCGCGCAGGTCTTCGTCGCGGAAGCATTTGGCGATCTGATAGTAGCGATCCATACCGGCAACCATCAGTAGCTGCTTGAACAACTGCGGTGACTGCGGCAAAGCAAAGAAACTGCCCTGATGGGTACGACTAGGCACCAGATAATCACGCGCGCCTTCGGGCGTGGCGCGGGTCAGGATCGGCGTTTCTATATCCAGAAAACCATTGTCGTCTAGATAGTTACGCAGGTAATTGGTGACCTTGGAACGGAACCGCAGCTTGTTCAGCATCTCCGGACGGCGTAGATCGACATAGCGGTATTTAAGCCGTACATCTTCACCCACACTCTGATGCTCATCCAGCTGGAACGGTGGGGTTTCCGCCTTGTTGAGAATAACCAGTTCTTTGCCCAGGAGTTCAATCTGGCCGGTCTTCATATCGGCGTTAGCGGTTCCATCCGGACGCGCACGGACCCGACCGGTAACCTGAAGCACATACTCATTACGAACGCTGTCAGCCAGGGTAAAATGTTCCTCAGTGTCTGGATCAAAGACCACCTGAACGATACCCTCGCGGTCACGTAGATCGAGGAAGATAACTCCGCCATGATCTCGGCGGCGATGAACCCAACCGCAGAGGGTGACTGTCTGATCGATCAACGACTCATTCAAGATGCCACAGTAATGGCTGCGCATAATCTGTTCCTGTTATTCATAAACTAAAAAGTAAATTAACGTCCGGTTAAAACCTGACCAACTCAGGTTCGATAAACCCATTTCTGGTAAACCCATCACTGGTAAACCCATCTCTGGTAAACCTAAGCCTGGTAAACCTAAGCCTGGTAAACCCATACCTGGTAAACCTAAGTCTGATCAACTGGACGACTAAAAAATTGAGTGGTTAAAGCCAGATCAGCTTTGTACTGAACGGTTAAATCCATAGTCGGATACATCTAAAGCCTTTAACTATCAATCCTGTAACTACCAAGCCTGTAACTATGAGGCCAGTAACACTGGGACCTGAAAATTGACAACGCCTCGCACTGCCGAGGTGCTGAAATAACCGTTTAATCAGCTGCTGGCTTAGCCGTGCTGCTCGCCGCTTTACTCGCCGCTTTACTCGCCACAGTAGCCGCCTCACTGCCCGTGGCAAGATTCTTCTTTGAGCCGGTTTTAAAATCGGTCTCGTACCAGCCACTGCCCGACAGTCTGAAACCTGCTGCGGAAATCAACTTATTCAATCCGGGTTTAGCGCAGGCAGGGCAATCGAGCAACGGCGACTCACTCATCTTTTGCAGGGCTTCTAGCTGGTGGCCGCACTCAGCACAGCGGTATTCGTAGATAGGCATCGCTTTGCAATTCTCACAGTAACAACACAAACCGGCGATTATAACCGGTTAACACCTGGGGAACAGCCCTGCAGAGCAAAGAACCTTAAGCAAAGAACCCTAAGGATTCATACCCGAATGACTGTACTAGATATCCCCCTCGAGACGTTGCAGCAGAAAAACGGTCTCTTTCGATCCCAGCAGACCCCGGTGACTAAAATCAGCTAGTTCGCGGGTGAGGGTTTCACTCTCAAGCTTTTCGATCCTAAAACGCTCAGAAAAACGCGAACCCACCTCCGCCTCAGTGATCGAGAAAGGCGGCCCCTGTCGCTCCCCGGGAGGATACTCGAGGGTGATCAGCAGCAGCTTTCCTCCAGGGCGCAACAGGCTCACCAGTTTATCGATGTAAGCGGCCCGCATCGACGCCGGCAATGCGATCAGTGCAGCACGGTCATAGATCGCATCAAAGCGCGCGTCAGGGTTCGGGTTCAAGCCGAAAAAATCACCGCACAGCAAAGTCAGCTGTTCAACCTGCCAACCCTCCAGACCCGCTTCTCGGCACGTCGAGGGTTGCAAGCTGTTTTCTGCAAAAAACGCTTGCAGCGCAACTTGGCTAAGCTCGACGCCGACCAGCGAATGCCCCTGATCCAGCAACCAGAGCATATCGAGCGATTTACCACACAGAGGCACCAGTACCCGTGCACCTGGCATCAGTTCCAATTCGGACCAGTGCCGACTCAACAACGGATTAACCTGCTGCTGATGAAACCCTATCTGCTGCTGTTGCCAGCGCTGATGCCAAAAATCCGCTTCCATAATCGCTCCTTAGATTCGCTAAAAATCAGCTGCTATGACCCTTATAAACGATCCATCCCAGCACTTACCAAGACAAGACATGTAAAACCACACAGAGTAGTATCGCTTTTCTATCATAAGGATTTGAAAGTGACCCAAACAGCCACCTCAACGCTATTTATTATTGCCCCTTTCCGCAGTTCCAGCCCAGGTCCTAGACGACCAACCTTGCTGCGACTCTGGACCCTGATCGCTTGGATTTGGCTAGCCACAGGGATCGCTCACGCTGGCGGCGGCAGCGACTATATCACTCTCGATGAGTTTACTCGGATCCATCCAGAGCAAACGGCACTGATGCGTGAGTTTGCCGCTCAAGTCGAAGCAGATAATCCGCCGCAACTAAAAGCCCACACCAAGCCGGTAAGGATAGCTGCGGTCTACCCCGGCAAACAGCAATCGGATTACTGGCGTCGGACCATGCAGGCACTAAAACTCCGACTTGAGCGACTGGGTCTGACCTATCAACTCGATCAACACACCTTCAGCCTTAACGCCAGCATCGAACGCCAGCAGCAGGCGATCAATGAAGCCTTAAAGCAGGATCCTGATTATCTGATCCTGACCCTGGACGATCCGCGCCAACAACGCATGATCGAACAACTTCTGGCTCGAGCGCGTCCAAAAATAATCTTGCTCAACATTACCACCCCCGTCAAAGACTGGGCATCACACCAGCCATTGCTCTATAGCGGTTTCGATCACATCCTTGGCACCCAACTATTGGCGAAAACTCTGTTTCAGCTGCCCCAGAACCGCCCTCAAGGCAGGCCCCACTCCATCGGCCTGCTTTACCGCAAGCCCGGTTATGTCAGCACAATGCGCGGCGGGACGTTTGCCGATATTGTTCATGCACGCGGGGAGACGCTCAGTGCCAGCTACTACACCCAATCAGATGCTGCCTCATCTCGACTTGCGGCCTTAAGGCTAATTGATCAAGACCCCAATCTCAGCATCATTTTTGCCAGCGGTACCGATGTCGCCCTAGGCGCTATTCAAGCCATCAACGAAAAGGGGCTTAGCAACAAAATACTTGTTAACGGTTGGGGAGGTGGACAGAACGAACTCGAAGCTATTCTAAACAAAGAGATGGCACTCACCGTGATGCGGATGAACGACGACTCAGCAATCGCGATTGCTGACGCCATCTCTAACGACCAGAAAGGACAGCCTGTACCGCGTATCTATTCAGGTCGTTTCGTGGTCGTAACCCAGCAGCATAGCGCCGAGCAGATCCGGTTTTTTTCCGATACCGCCTTTCGCTACTCAAACCCATGACCGATAAACCTTCAGTCAAGGCTGGTTCTCAGCAGACAGGTAAAACCAAGCTGTCCTTGTTTACTGTGCTGGGGGGCGTTGTTCTGCTCGCTTTCGGGATTCTGGTAGGCGCCAATCTTTGGAGCCAATACCGTCTCTCCAACCAGATCATCGATCAAGAGATCAACAACAGTGCAGATCAACATCACGCCCTCTTTAAAGCAGTATTAAATGGGCAGCTTAATGTTATTGAGAATGAGTTACAGATGTCCGTGCAGCAGAAAGAGCTGAGCGGCTTATCCGCTACCGACAGCCTACAAAAAATCAACCTCCAGCTAACATCACTGGTCAGAAACCAAAACCAGATGAGCACCACCGACTTTCTAATAATCAGCAACCCCAACGGCTCGCAATGCCTTAACAGCCAGCAGCCATACTTCTCTGCCGCACTCGACTGCGGCGCATTAATCCGCCAGTTTGATTCCGACCTGCACGCTTGGCATCTGGCCAAACTAAGCGATCGACCTCAACCGACCCTAGCACTGATGACCCGAGCACCGCTCATCCTTCGCGATGGTCTGGTGCTCGGATACCTTTATGGCGGGGTAATTCTCAGCGATAATTTCTCGCTGTTAAACCGGGTTATCAAAGCCAGCCCTGAGCAGGTCGTGGCTGAGGGTATCGCTTATCAGAATCAATTAATTGCCTTCAGTGCCTCCGCTGGATCTATCGAACATCAAGCGCTGCAGCGTGCCGCCGAGCAACCTGAAACCCTGTTCAAATTCAAACAGGACGAGATGGTAGCGATCAGCCAAAAGATCAGCTTCGGTCATGAAAGGGATCATGAAAAAAATCATGAAATACGCTTGGTTAGCGTTATCCATACGGATGTGCTGCATCGATTGCAACAGGGGCTGATTCAACAAACATCTGCCATCATGGTCCTGGCCATTCTGCTGGCTATCCTGATCGTATTCTTGACCCTTAGACTGACACTGACCCCTTTGGGGAGGCTCGGCACTCTCGCTAGCGAACGCAACGGCGATGATCAGCTCCCGTTCAATCCAGGACCGATCATCGAATTTCAACAACTCAGTCATGGTATCGCTGAAATACTGACTGAGCTTCGAACCAGTGAATCCAACCTGATCGAGAAAAGCCGACTGCTGGAACTGTCGCACAATGAACAGCTAGCGCTGATCGGCCGCAACCGAAAACTGCTGCACCAGCTATTTAACTTACAGGAGCAAGAGCGTAAGCATTTAGCCCAGGAACTTCATGACGAACTAGGGCAACCCTTGGCCGTGATTAACACCGATTCTTATCTGATCAAAAAATCAAACCTAGCTGACGCCAACATCCATCAGTGCGCCGAGTCGATTCATCAAAACGCTAAAGATATGTCCGATGTCGTCTACAACCTGATCACATCTTTGCGCCCTATGCCGCTGAATGACCTCGGACTGTTCGAAGCTATCCGGCATATGCCGGCATTAGACCAATTAAAAGCTCAGGGTATCCAGATCACCACCGACCTGCCAGAGACCCAGCCCGAGCTAGCGGACAGTGTCTCAATCCATATATTTAGAATCGTCCAGGAGGGTTTAAGCAACATTCTCAAACACAGCCAAGCCTCTCAAGCCTGGCTGCAGCTACAGATGGATCCCATCGCGCAACAACCGCAGCTGCTGGTGCTTAAGATCATCGACAATGGTACAGGCTTCGAGCAACAGCAGTTTGACGAATTAGCCGGCTATGGGCTCAACGGCATGATAGAGCGCGTCAATTCAATGGGCGGCGCACTGACCCTAGGGCGCGATGAGGAACGGCGTTTCTGTATCCACATCAGTATCACCCTGTCACGAGCGCAGCGCTCGGACGGGGTGCTTAGAGTACCCTTAGCGCCAGACGGCTTAACAGCAGACGCCGCACTTAACGATGAAACCTTCTTAGAACCTACCCCTGAAGGGTATCCGCACCAACCCAACCGCAGAAAAACAGACCCCTAAAATCAAGGCGCTAATTCCTGATACTCGGCTTCTTGATACTCGGCACAGTCGATCAGCAACGTATTCACCCGCTCACGCAGCGCTTCGATCCTAGCCTGGGTATAGGGCTTGATAGCCGCGTGCCCCCAGACAGGCGCAGGCCAAGCCGGATCATTCTGGTAGCGCACTACATGGTGGACGTGCAACTGAGAGACGACATTCCCCAACGCCGCTACATTCATTTTATCGGCATCAAAAATATCCGCCAGATTAGAGGCTAGCACGCTGGACTCCAGCATCAACTGCTGCTGATTCTCTAACGACAAATGGTAAATTTCGGTCACATCCGCAAGCCGGGGCACGAGGATAAACCAGGGATAGTTTGCATCGTTCATCAACAACAAATCACAAAGTGAAAACTGTCCCAGCAGGATACAATCCTTAGCCAACCGCGGATCCAGCTGATAACTATGCATCTCAGGATCCAGATCGCGTTCAGGATCATAATCAATATCAGCACTCGTGTTAAGTTCGGTCATAGTCAGCTCCTCAGCACCCATTCGCTATTAACTTGCCATCTACAACCAGTATAAGCGAGTCTATTCACGAATGACGATCTATGCTTGTGCAATCATAGCCAGATAGGAAACTCACGCGTGACAGCTGTACAGATCATCGAACGTATCCAGCAGATCGATCCCGCGCATTGGGCTGCGCTCTTCGGCCCGCAACCACTCTCCAGCCAACCCTTCCTAGCCGCGATGGAAGAGAGTCAGAGCATAAACCCTACGCACGGTTGGCAGCCGCAGCACCTGGTGCTTCAATCTGAATCTAAACAACCTCTGGCAGCCCTACCGCTCTACCTAAAGCAGCACTCCTACGGCGAGTATGTCTTCGACTGGAGCTGGGCCAACGCCAGCCATCGGGCGGGTATTCCCTACTACCCCAAACTGATCAGCGCCATTCCCTTTACCCCGACCACTGGCACACGGCTAGGGCTTGCCACTGACAGCCCCGCTAAATCGACTCAACGGCTGCTGCAACAGCTCTCAGAGCAAGCGCAGCAGCATAATGCGTCCAGCTGGCATCTGCTCTTTGCCGATCAAAAATGTCGGCAACGGATTTTAGACGCTTGGCCGGAACCCTGCGAACTGCTCGAACGCCACGATTGTCAGTATCACTGGCTTAATGCGGATTACCGCGATTTCGAGCACTTCCTACAACGCTTCAGCTCGCGCAAGCGCAAGATGATTCGGCGTGAACGCAGACGGGTACAGGAACAGGGGGTCAAGCTGAGCCGCTTCTGCGGCGAAACGCTCACCCTGGAACAGCTACAGAGCTTTTTTGGTTTCTACCAGCAGACCTATCATCAACGCGGCCAAACGCCTTATCTAAACTGGGATTTTTTTAGACGGATCCACCAATCACTGCGAAACAACATGCTGCTGGTGCTCGCCGAACACCAGCAGCAGCCGGTCGGCGCTGCACTGTTTCTCTTCGACCAGCAATCACTCTACGGGCGCTGGTGGGGTGGTCATGCGCAATACGACTGCCTCCATTTCGAGGCCTGCTATTACCAAGGGATCGAGTTTGCGATCAAGAATAAATTAGAACGCTTTGATCCCGGTACCCAGGGTGAGCACAAACTGCTGCGCGGTTTTGAGCCAACACGCACCTGTTCGCTCCACTGGATCCGGCACCCGGGACTGCACCGAGCGGTACAGCAATCATTAATTCAGGAGCGCCAACAGGTTGCAGCCTATATGCAACAGGCGCGTCAGCAGCTGCCATTTAAACGATCCGAATAAGTCGACAAACTGCTTGGGCTGGCCCGAGCAGCTTGGGTATCGCAATCCTATTTGTTGAATTCAACCTACAGGGGCTAACGGTAATCCTCTACCGCAGGACAGCTGCAAAACAGGTTCCGATCACCGTAGACGTTATCGATCCGGTTAACCGTCGGCCAGAATTTGTTGTGCTTTAATCCGGCTACCGGAAAGACCGCCTGCTCACGGGTGTAAGGGCGACTCCAGGCGTCTTCGATAATATCCGCCTGGGTATGCGGTGCCCGCTTAAGCGGATTGTTAGCAGCATCGATCGCCCCGGTTTCTACCTGACGAATCTCTTCTCGAATCGTCACCATCGCTTCAATAAACCGATCCAGCTCCACCTTGGATTCAGATTCGGTCGGTTCGATCATCAGCGTTCCAGGTACCGGGAAGGACATCGTCGGGGCATGGAAGCCATAATCCATCAAGCGCTTGGCGATATCCTCCTCGCTAATACCGCAGCCGTCTTTAATCGCACGGATATCGATGATGCACTCGTGCGCCACCCGATTGTTGCGACCCCGGTAAAGTATCGGGTAGTGCTCGGATAGCTTCTCGGTCAGGTAATTGGCGTTAAGGATGGCCACCTCGGTACTACGCCGCAATCCGTCCCTGCCGAGCAGGACGCAGTATGCCCAGGAGATCGTCAGGATCGAGGCGCTACCGAAGGGCGTTGCCGACACCGCGCCCATCTCGGCATTCGCACCGATAAAAGCACCCTCGATCGGGCTGACTGAGTGGTTAGGCAAGAAAGGTGCGAGATGGCTCTTCACCCCGATCGGCCCCATCCCCGGACCGCCGCCGCCATGCGGGATGGCGAAGGTCTTGTGCAGGTTCAGGTGGGAGACATCGGAACCGATCAGCCCCGGCTTAGAGATCCCTACCTGGGCATTCATGTTGGCACCGTCCATATACACCTGGCCACCCTGAGTATGGATGATCTCGCAGATACTGATCACCCCCTCTTCAAACACCCCATGGGTGGAGGGATAGGTCAACATCAGGCAAGACAGATTAGCCTTATGCAGCTCCGCCTTGGCAGTCAGATCGGCGATATCGACGTTGCCTTTGAGATCGCACTCAACCACCACCACTTTTAATGCAGCCATCGCCGCCGATGCCGGATTGGTGCCATGTGCCGAGCTCGGGATTAGACAGATATTGCGGTGACCTTCGCCAATACTCTGTTGATACTTGCGGATCGCCAGCAATCCGGCGTATTCACCCTGGGCTCCCGAGTTGGGCTGCATCGAGACCTTGTCGTAACCGGTCACATCCACCAGCATCGCTTCCAGCTCGTCGATCAACTGCATATAGCCCTGCACCTGATCGCGCGGAGCAAACGGGTGAATATTGGCAAACCCCGGCCAGCTGATGGGAATCATCTGCGCGGTGGCGTTGAGTTTCATGGTGCAGGAACCCAGCGGAATCATCCCATGGGCAAGACTGAAATCTTTATTTTCCAGACGCTTTAGATAGCGCAGCATCTCGGTTTCAGAGTGGTAACTGTTAAACACCGGGTGGGTCAGAAACTTGGTGGTACGTAAACGCTCAGCAGGAATCCCGGGGGTTGCTTCGGCACAGACCTGCGCATCGAGTACGGCCAGATCTAACCCATGATCAGTCCCTAAGATAATAGAGCATAGTTGCTCCAGATCATCCGCTGTCGTCGACTCATCCAGGCTGACCCCCAGCTTATCGGTATCGATCAACCGCAGGTTGACCCCCTGCGCATAGCCGCGTTCCAGGATAGCCTGCTGCTGATCACCCACGACCAGTGTCAGGGTATCAAACCAGCTTGCATGTAACAGTTCCACACCCTTCGCCTGCAGCCCTTTGGCCAGCATTGTCGTCAACCGCAACACCCTGGTTGCGATCCGCTGCAGCCCTTCAGGGCCATGGTAGATGGCATAAAAGACCGCCATATTGGCCAGCAACGCCTGCGCAGTACAGATGTTGGAGGTCGCCTTTTCACGCCGGATGTGTTGCTCTCGCGTCTGCATCGCCATCCGCAGTGCTGGATTGCCACGGCTATCGATTGAAACCCCGATAATCCGTCCCGGTGCAGAGCGTTTCTGCTTATCGCTGGTGGCAAAAAATGCGGCATGCGGACCACCAAAACCCATGGGTACACCGAACCGCTGCGCCGAGCCAAAGACCACATCAGCCCCCAACTCTCCAGGTGCTTGCAGCACCAGCAAACTCAGCAGGTCGGCAGCCACACAGGTCATCGCCTGCTGGCTCTTAGCCTTATTGATCAACGTCTCTATATCGCAAATTTCGCCCGTCGTACCGGGGTACTGCATCATCACACCGAAGGCATCATGCTGATCGAGCAGATCGTCTAAGGAACCGACGATCACCTCGAAACCGAAATACTCAGCGCGGGTTTTAACCACATCAAGGGTCTGCGGGTGTACCTGGTCATCGATCAGAAATAGATTACTTTTCTTGCGATTGGCACGCTTACAGAGCGCCATCGCCTCCGCAGCTGCCGTCGCTTCATCCAGCAATGACGCATTAGCCAGATCCATGCCGGTCAGATCCATCACCATCTGCTGAAAGTTAAGCAAAGCTTCAAGTCGGCCCTGGGCGATCTCTGGCTGGTAGGGTGTATAGGCGGTATACCAACCCGGATTTTCCAGTACATTTCGCAGGATCACATTAGGAACGATACAGTTGTAGTAACCGCTACCTAGATAGGATTTGTTAACCGTGTTCTTTGCAGCCAGCGCCTTCAGACGGCTCAGCATGTTCCGTTCAGAACAGCCAACCGACTGGGTTAAGCCTTCAAGCTGGATAGAACTAGGCACCGTTTGCTCAATCAACGCTTGCAACGAATCGACGCCCAACGCCTCCAGCATCTGTCGCTGCTGCTCAACATCCGGACCTATATGACGCAGGCTGAATTCATGCTGGTTTTCCAGGGCCTGCAAAGACGGGGCTAAAGATGAATGCATACGGGCTACCTTAGAGACTATAAATGTCACTGGATGCGAGAAAAGGCACCAAGAGGAGGTTGGATTTAGGGGGGCACTTTAACAAAAATAGTTCACCGAAGGGAGAGTCGCTGGATACAAAGCGACTAACTAGATGGCTCTCTTCCATCAGCGTCTCCGTAATCGGCTTTTAAATAATTGGCCGTTTAGCCTGCTGGCCAGGGGAATCGTCATAGCCGCGACCACACCAGGTTGAAGAATCAATGCACGCACTTCGGGCATAAATAGCATTGCTCATTACGCACTGCACCAATAAGTGACAATTACCCGCATTCAAATCGCCGCTACAACGCTGCTAAGTTACTCATTGCTATATAGTTAAGCGGCAAAGCAAACTCTCACTGCACTGCAAAAACGACGCTACATGGCGCTATTAAAGCAACAAGCAGTGTGATTAAGCACCAATTCGCGATATTGTTGATCATCTACGCATTTGCTTCAATCACCAGCTAGCAATGCGTCGAATCGATGGCGTCTGCCTGTAATCTACTGACGGCCTGTTATCTCCAAGCCGGAGAAACAGACTAGAGAACCAGTGAATACAGGATTTGGCACAACGTTTGCTTTACGGGAATAACAATAACTTTACCCGTTAGTGTCTTGTCTGAAAGAGTGATCTAACAGACAGCCTGACATCAGAAGGAACAATCATGAAAAGAATAACTTCTCTTGCCGCCGCTTCAGCCATCGCAGTAAGCATGGTTTCAGGCGCCCAAGCCGCTACTACGCTTGAAGCTGTTAAAGATAAAGGGTATGTCCAGTGCGGCGTGTCTACCGGACTACCCGGCTTCTCCAACCCCGATGCAAAAGGTAACTGGCAAGGGATGGATGTCGATGTCTGTCGCGCCGTAGCCGCTGCTGCCCTGGGTGATGCCTCCAAGGTCAAATATATTCCGCTGACTGCCAAAGAACGTTTTACCGCGCTGCAGTCTGGCGAAATTGACGTGCTGTCACGCAACACTACCTGGACTCAGACCCGCGATACCACGCTGGGACTTAACTTTGCGGGTGTCAGTTACTATGACGGCCAGGGGTTTATGGTCAACAAAAAACTAGGCATCAAGAATGCGCTGGAATTGGATGGTGCAGCTGTTTGTATCCAATCGGGCACGACAACCGAGCTTAACCTGTCTGACTTTTTCCGTGAACACAAGATGACCTTCTCACCCGTGGTATTTGATACCTCTGACCAAACTGTTAAAGGTTTTGAAGCGGGTCGCTGCGACATGATCACCTCTGACCAGTCGCAGCTATACGCGCTGCGGATCAAACTGGCCGATCCAAGTAGCGCCATGGTTCTGACCGAGGTCATCTCCAAGGAGCCGTTGGGACCGGTGGTTCGCCAGGGTGACGATCAGTGGTTCAACATCGTTAAGTGGTCGCTGAACGCAATGATCAACGCCGAAGAGCTTGGCCTGACCTCCGCTAACATCGACAAGATGAAGATGGGCACCAACCCCAACATCGCTCGTTTTGTAGGAACCGATGGCCCCAAGGGTTCGGGCATGGATCTTAAGGATGACTGGGCCTACCAGATCGTCAAGCAGGTCGGTAATTACGGTGAAGCGTTCGAACGCAACGTCGGTACCGGTACACCTCTGAACATTTCCCGTGGCGCTAATGCGCTCTGGAACAAAGGCGGCTTCATGTACGCGCCACCAATGCGTTAATCACGTATTGATCTCTTAACGGCCGGGGTGAATCTTCACCCCGGCCGTTATCACACTCGTATTGCACTACACTTCAAAATCCGAACTACTATTTTTGGAGCACTCTCCATGCCCACAGATGTAAATAAAGGCGTGGCCCCCTCCTCAAAACCCAAATTCTGGAACGATCCCGACAAACGGGCGCTATTGTTTCAAGTACTGATGGTTTTGACGGTATTGGGTTTCTTTGCCTACATCATCTCCAATGCGCTGTTTAACCTCGACAAGCGCGGCATAACTACCGGATTCGCTTTTCTTGATCAGTCGGCAGGTTTCGAAATCCTGTTATCCCTGCTTCCTTACGACGCCACCTACAGTTTTGGCCGAACCTTTCTGGTCGGTTTGCTTAACACCCTACTGGTCTCTTTTCTGGGTGTCATTCTGGCAACCACGATCGGCTTTATGATGGGGATCGCTCGGCTATCGAAAAACTGGTTGATCAATAAAGTCGCCGCCGCCTACATCGAAATATTTCGCAATATTCCGTTACTGCTGCAGATTCTGTTTTGGTACGTTGTTGTGTTGCAGCCGCTGCCACTGCCACGCGCCAGCATCGAGATCGGCGACGCCTTCCTCAACAACCGTGGCCTCTACCTACCCTGGCCGGTGTTCGAATCAGGCTTTGGGGCGGTTGTCATCGCGATTGTCGTGGCTATCTGCGCGATCGTAGCCTTGCTGCGCTGGAACCACAAGCGCCAGGATGCTACCGGTCAGCGTTTCCCCGTGCTCTGGACATCGGCAGCGCTGCTGATCGGCTTGCCGCTGCTGACCTATCTATTGGCCGGCTCACCGATGAGCTGGGACCAACCGGTCCTGAAAGGTTTCAACTTCAAGGGCGGTGCAACCATTATCCCTGAATTGATGGCGCTGCTGATCGCACTCTCGGTCTATACCGGAACCTTTATCGCAGAGATTGTCCGCTCCGGCATTCTGGCAGTCAGCCACGGTCAGACCGAAGCGGCCAGTGCTCTGGGATTGAGCAGAGCCAAAACCCTGCGTCTGATTGTGGTGCCCCAGTCGATGCGGGTCATCATTCCCCCGCTGACCAGCCAGTATCTGAACCTGATTAAAAACTCTTCGCTGGCTACCGCTATCGGTTATCCCGACCTGGTCTCTGTCTTTATGGGCACCACCCTCAATCAGACTGGCCAGGCGATCGAAATCATCTTCATGACGATGGCGGTTTACCTCACCATCAACATGATCGTGTCGATGCTGATGAATATATACAACAAGCGCATGTCGCTGGTGGAGCGTTAAGATGATCGTTAATGACTCAAAACTTCCCGACCTGCCACCTCCCGGCAACACCTCCGGGGTGATCGGCTGGCTGCGGATCAATCTGTTTTCGAGCCCTTTTTATTCGGTACTCACTCTGGTCGTCGGCTACCTACTCTGGATCTCGTTGATTCCTACATTTCAATGGGTTTTTATCGACTCTGACTGGGTCGGCGATAACCGCGATGCCTGCACCAGCGGCGGTGCCTGCTGGGTGTTTATCTCGGTACGGTTGGATCAATTCATCTACGGATTCTATCCCGAGGCCGAATACTGGCGGGTCAACATCCTGTTTGCGATGCTGGCTTTACAGGTCGGCGCCCTGGTCTATGAGGGAACGCCAAAGAAGGGCTGGATCGCAGCCTTCTCGTTGACCCTGTTTCCCATCATTGCCTTCTTTTTGCTGTATGGCGGCTCCTTCGGCCTGGAGGTGGTCGAAACCCACAAATGGGGGGGCCTTAGTCTGACCCTGGTGTTGGCACTGGTCGGTATCGTTGCCTCTCTGCCGATAGGTATTTTCCTGGCCCTGGGACGGCGCTCCGAGATGACCGCAGTGCGCAGCTTCTGTACTGTGTTTATCGAGATGTGGCGAGGCGTGCCGCTGATCACGATCCTCTTTATGGCCTCGGTGATGTTGCCGCTGTTCGTGCCCGAAGAGATCGATTTCGATAAGCTGCTACGCGCCCTGATCGGTATTACCCTGTTCCAGTCGGCCTATATGGCAGAGGTTATCCGTGGCGGCCTGCAGGCGATCCCCAAAGGCCAGTACGAAGCGGCCGATGCACTGGGGCTAAGCTACTGGAAGAAGATGGGGCTGATCGTGCTACCCCAGGCGCTAAAAATTATGATCCCAGGGATCGTCAACACCTTTATCGCGCTGTTTAAAGATACCTCGCTGGTGTTGATCATCGGCCTGTTTGACCTGCTGGCGATAGTCCAGGCGGCGCTCTCTGATCCTAAGTGGC
>CAXBEA010000070.1:0-20376 GCA_963974645.1 uncultured Neptunomonas sp.
ATACCGTGCTCATCGCCACCGCGGTTAACCAGACGGCAGATCGACTGACCCACAACGTAGTAGACACCCGTCTGACCACCGGTACCGATGGTGACATAGGTCTGCTCTGCAGCAACGACCGCAGCGCTTTGCGCGCCCGCAACAATGCCTGCGGCAACCAGGGTGCTTGCAAAAATATTCTTCAACTTCATAAGCTTCTATCCTGTTGTTATTGTTCAATCAATTATTCAGTCTGGGAGCCGGCAAAGCGACAACAAACGCGGCTGGGGAGACCGCTTTGGTATTCACAACGTAGTAGATGACAATCAAGCCAGTAGCACGCTAACAGGTTGCGATCAAGCTGCCAGAATTCAGCTGATGGGTTACATCTTAGCCACCTCCCTCAACAACCATCACATCTTTCGCGCCATTAAAGCCTCTTTTCGTGCCATAGTGACTCTGATCAGCATAGATCTGACAGATCCCACCTACCCCCACTCCCGGCATAGTGCTAGCATCGATCAGATACTCGCACTGAAAAACAGCGACCCTATAGGCAAAACACCCACAATTACAACAACAATTACAACAACAATTACAACAACAGGAAGCCTGAATGCGCTGGTTGTCACAGCTGAAACAGTACCGGCGCGAAAACCCACTGGCGGTCAGGCTGCTGGCGTATATTCTAGTCTTCAGCTCGCTGATTACGCTGCTCTCCACCGCCCTGCAGATCTACCTCGACTACCGCAACGATCTAGCGGTGATCGACGATAGAATCCAGCAGATGGAAGCCACTTCGTTGGGCAATCTCACCAATGATGTCTGGCTGATCAACAGCAAACAGATCCAAACCCAGCTTAACGACTTGTATCAACTGCCCGATATGCACTACCTGCAACTGGATACCCAGTTCAAAGAGCGCTTCAGCAGCGGAACAATACCTGATCACGACACCCCGCTGATCAAACGAAGCTATATCCTGGAACACATCACCCCCGAAGGCGAGCGCTATGCCCTAGGCACACTGCAGATCAACCTTAGTCTGGAGCGTATCCACCGCCACCTCAAAGAACAGATCTTAGTCATTTTGGCCACTCAGGGAATTAAGACCTTCTTGGTCTCAATCTTTATCCTGTATATCTTCTGGAAGCTGGTGACTCAGCACCTCGGTGCCCTGTCCCGCTATGCCGGCACTCTAACCCTAGATCGACTCGACCAGCCGCTTGATCTCAGACGAAACGCTGACTCTGCCGACGAACTAAGCCAAGTGGTCAGCGCCATCAACAGCATGCGCCTATCACTGCTAGACGACATCGATAAACGCAAACAGGTGGAGCAAGCGCTGGCCGAACTCAACGAACAACTCGAGGCAAGGGTACTCAAGCGCACCCACGAGCTGGAGCAGATAAACAGCGAACTTAGCCGCACCCTGGTAAAACTACAGGGGACCCAGGCGCAGCTCGTAGAGTCCGAGAAAATGGCCGCACTGGGTAACTTGGTAGCCGGGGTCGCCCATGAGATCAACACCCCGTTGGGGATCGGCTTAACCGCTGCCACCTTCCTGCGAGACAAAACCCAGGCACAGCAGCGCCACGCCGATGCGCAATCGATCCTAGCCATCACCGACTACCAGGCACTCGCCGTCGAAAGCTGCGATCTAATTACCAACAACCTGCAACGAGCAGCCCAGTTGATTAGCGCATTCAAGCAGGTATCGGTAGACCAATCCAGCGAGCAACTGCGTATTTTCGACCTCGGCGAATATCTGCAGGAAATACTGCTTTCAATGGCTCCACGGCTGAAAAAGAGCGCCCCTCAGGTAGATATTGTTTGCCCTGAAGGACTGATGCTTAACAGCTATCCGGGCGCTTTTTACCAGATTTTATCCAACCTGATCCAGAACTCGCTGATTCACGGCTTTGCCGAGCAACCGAACGGGAAGATCTGGATAGCCGTCACCGAAAATGACAGCTCGATAATGATCGACTACCAGGACAACGGCGCCGGTATCCCAGACAGTATCCGCAGCAAAGTATTCGATCCATTTTTTACCACTCGCCGCAACCTGGGGTGCAGCGGACTCGGCCTGCATATTGCCTACAACCTATGCTCACAGCTACTCCAAGGGCGGATCTGCTGCTTAGCCTCTGGGGAAGACCAGACTGGTGGGGCAAGGTTTAGGATAGAAATCCCTGCCAGCCACCGACTGGGCGAACCGGCTCAGTAACCCAGTTCATTAACCCGGCTCAATAACTGGAGTAAGTTCGCCATTATTCAATCTCCTGATCAATCCACGGAGGCAGATCAACCCCCAATGTCGCCCTGCGGCAGTAAAGTAATTAACCCCGACCGCTTAGACCGGCCAAACTATCAGTATCAACGGAACGGCTACCAACACGATCAACAGCTCCAGCGGCAGCCCCATCCGCCAGTAATCGCCAAAAGCGTAACCCCCGGGCCCCAACACCAGGGTATTAGACTGATGCCCGATCGGGGTCAGAAAAGCGCAGGATGCGCCCACGGCTACCGCCATAAAAAACGGATCGGCACTCACCCCCATCCCGGTGGCAATCCCGTAGGCCAAAGGCGCCATCACCACGGCGGTCGCAGCATTGTTGATGATGTCCGACAGAAACATGGTGACTACTAATACCAGACCGACGATCAAGTACAGCGGCAATCCTTCGGTTAGAGTCAACACCTGGGTTGCCAGTAGCTGGGTTAACCCGGTGCTTTGCAGCGCCCCACCCACCGGAATCATCGCTGCCAGCAGGACGATAACCGGCCAATCGATGGCATCGTAGAGATTGCGAATCGGAAGAATGTCGAGCAGCAGATAGAGCATCACTGCCAGCAAAAACGCAATCGGTAGCGGCAGCACATTGGCTACCCCCAACCCGATCACTACAGCAAAGATACCCAGCGCAACCGCCACTTTTTTCGGCTGACCCAGACTCAGGTTACGCTCCGCCAGGGGGATCATCCCCAACTGGCTAAGCTGGCCATCAGCCGTCTCAGCCGCCCCTTGCATCAACAGAATATCACCGGCCTGAAAGATCTGTCGACGCAGCCTGCGACCTATACGCACTCCTTGGCGCGCCAAACCGACCAACACCAGAGTGCTGCCACTGCTGCGGCGTAAAAAGGACACGTCACGCCCCTCCAGCAGCGAGCCTTTTTTGACCACACCCTCGATCAGAACTAGCTCACCCTGGGCCAGTTGTTGAAAGCGTTTATCGGCGCTGGTGATCAACTCCAGCTCATTCCTGTCCAGTAACTGCTGTACCTCCGAGGGGTCTGCCTGCAAGATCAGGATATCACCCGCATTGAGCCGCTGCCCCGTTCGCAGAGACAATACCGGACCATGCCGGTGCGCCAGACCAACCACATCGATCGAACTCTCACTCAACCCCGCGATCGTCTCAAACGGCTGCCCCACCAGTGCTGAGCCTTCAACGATAACCACCTCGGTCAGGTAATCATTGATCGCAAACAACTGTTCCGTAGCACTGCGCTGCAGCCGCGCGGTCGGAATCAGACGCCAGCCAACCAGGGTAATAAAGAGCACCCCCAGCACCGCGATGACCGCACCTACAGGTGAAAAATCGAACATCTTGAAGGCCTCGCCGCTCACTTCGGCACGCATCATCGCAATAATGATATTGGGCGGGGTACCTATAGCTGTGGTCATCCCCCCGAGAATACTGCCAAAGGCCAGCGGCATCAGAATCATCGCTGGCGAACGCTGATGCTTGGCGCAGGTTGATAGTGCCACCGGCAACATCAGCGCCAACGCACCGACGTTGTTCATAAAGGCTGAGGCGATAGTGACGACGCTGGTCAGCAGCACGATATGGCTGACCGGATGCTCGGTATAGGGCAGGATTTTCTGGGCGATCATATCCACCACCCCCGAGCGTCGCAGCGCTTCGGAGATCACCAGCACCGCAGCCACGGTGATCACCGCCGGATGGCCAAATCCAGCAAAGGCGTCCTCGGTCGAGACCAGACCGGTCAGCACACAGAGCGCCAAGGCTATCGATGCCACTAGATCGTGTCGATATTTGCCCCAGATGAAGAGCAGCAGCGTGAGCAGCAAAATCGCCGTGATAATTGACTGTTCAACACTCATACACCGCCACCCAGATAAGACTCTTACCAGCTTAGATCATGCCTATGACGGGAGCATTATTAAAAACAATCACTCCCAGTCCAGAATCACCTTCCCAGACTGCCCCGAACGCATGATATCGAATCCCTGCTGGAACTCAGCAATGGGAAAGCGGTGGGTAATAATCGGATCCAAATTTAGCCCCGCCTGAATCAGGCTGGCCATCTTATACCAGGTCTCAAACATCTCCCGGCCGTAGATCCCCCGGATCGTCAGGCCCTTGAAGATCACCAGCGACCAGTCGATGGCCGTATTGGATCCAGGGATACCGAGCATCGCGATCTTGCCGCCGTGATTGATCTTCTCCAGCATCAGCTGCAACGCCGAGGCAACGCCCGACATCTCCATGCAGACATCAAAGCCCTCGGCCATCCCCAGCTCGGCCATCACCTCGCCCAGATCCTCGTTGGCGATATTAACCGTGCGCGCCACCCCGAGCTTGTCGGCCAGTGCCAGACGGTAGGGGTTGATATCGGTGATGACGATATGCCGGGCACCCGCATGACGCGCAACAGCAGCCGCCATAATCCCGATCGGCCCGGCGCCGGTAATGAGTACATCTTCACCGACCAGATCGAAAGCCAACGCGGTATGCACCGCATTGCCCAGCGGGTCAAAGATAGCAGCCAGATCGTCGGAGATGTTATCCGGAATTTTGAAGCCGTTAACCGCCGGAATCACCAGGTATTCAGCGAAAGCACCAGGCCGGTTGACCCCGACACTGACCGTATTTCGGCACAGCTGACGCCGCCCGGCACGGCAGTTACGGCAGTAGCCGCAGGTAATATGGCCCTCACCCGAAACCCGGTCGCCGAGCTTAAAACCACTCACCTCTTGGCCGATAGCCGCAACAGTACCTACATATTCATGCCCCACCACCATAGGTACAGGAATGGTTTTTTGCGCCCACTGATCCCAGTTGTAGATATGAATATCGGTGCCGCAGATGGCCGTTTTACGGATTTTGATCAACAGATCATTATGCCCGAGCACCGGCTCTTCGGCTTGATCCAGCCAGATACCCGGTTCGGCTTTAAGCTTTGCCAATGTTTTCATCGTGACAGCTCCAGCGTTGTTACAGAATACGAGGCGGAAGAGGTGGCAGAAATTGTGGTTGTCATTGGATGACCCCCAGCTCGCGACCAATCCGGGTAAAGGCATCGATGGCATGATCCAGCTGCGCACGAGTGTGCACGGCCGAAATCTGGGTCCGGATTCGTGCCTTGCCCTTAGGCACCACGGGGAAGGAGAAACCGATCACATAGATCCCCTCCTGCAGCAGACGATCAGCCATCTGGGTACATAGCGCCGCATCGCCCAGCAGCACCGGAATGATCGGGTGGTCGGCGCCGGAGAGAGTAAACCCTGCCTGCTCCAGCCGCCGACGAAAATAGCCGCTATTTTCTTTGAGCTGCTTACGCAGGAGGTCGCTTTGTCCCAGCAGCTCCAGCGCTGCGATCGACGCCGTGACCAACGAGGGAGCCAGTGAGTTCGAGAACAGATAGGGACGCGAGCGTTGCCGTAACCAGTCAATCATGGCCCGAGGGCCCGAGGTGTAACCGCCCATAGCGCCACCCAAGGCCTTGCCCAGGGTACCGGTGAGGATATCAACCCGCTCCATCACATCGTGATATTCCGCCGTGCCGCGCCCCTTAGCACCGACAAAACCAACGGCATGCGAATCATCAACCATCACTAACGCATCGTAGCGATCGGCCAGATCACAGATCGCCCCTAGGTTGGCGATGCTACCGTCCATCGAAAACACCCCATCGGTTGCGATCAATCGAAACCGGGCATCCTGAGACGCCTGCAACTGCGCCTCAAGATCGGCCATATCATTGTTAGCGTAGCGATAACGGCGAGCTTTGCTCAGCCTGACCCCATCAATAATGCTGGCGTGATTGAGGGCATCGCTGATAATCGCATCTTCAGCCTCAAACAGGGTTTCAAACAGACCGCCATTGGCATCGAAACAGGAAGAATAAAGAATGCTGTCCTCGGTACCCAGAAACTCACTTAGCTGCTGCTCCAGCTGCTTGTGAATATCCTGGGTTCCGCAGATAAAGCGCACCGAGGCCATACCAAAACCCCGCGAGTCCAGCCCCTCCTTCGCCGCTTCGATCAGAGCAGGGTGATTAGCCAATCCGAGATAATTATTAGCACAAAAATTGATCACCGGCTGACCACCAGCAACCTGGATCGACGCTTGCTGAGCCGAGTTAATGATCCGTTCACGCTTAAACAGCCCTTCTTCATGAAGCGACTGCAACTGCTTGTCGAGGTGGTTTAAAAATGCCCTATTCATACCGGAACTCCAATCAGAGATCAGCAAGAGAAGATTAGATTTTAGATGAAATATCGACGCGCAGAGATAGCGCTGTAGTGATTCACACTTAGAGCCTAATCAAGCAACCTACAGGGCAGCGCTTAATCCGGCACTCATGAGCGATCCCCTGATGGCAATCAATACAGGTCTCGCCACGGGATGCCATGCGTTCGGGCCGGTGTTTCCTGTGAGCCTGCTTGCCTTGCGATTCCAGATCCATCCGCGCTTGTGAATGGCAGCTACGGCACTCTCTCGAATCGGTCGCTTTCATGATAGCCCAGACCCGTTCGGCCATCAGCTGGCGGCAGCACTCTAAAAACAGCCCCATAAAAACAGTCCCATAAAAAAAGGGCACCACCGAGAAGGTCGACTATGGCCCTAAGTATCACTGACCGCTGTGTAAACTGTTACACCTGCCAGGACGTATGCCCCAGCGACGCTATCACCCAGGGTTCAACAGAGTTTGATATCGACGCGCGAGCCTGCACCGAATGCACCGGCCACTATGCCGATCCTCAATGCGCCAGTATCTGTCCGGTTGAGCCGGCATTGCTCGACGGTCAAGGCAGCGACCATCTTTGGGAAGACCTGGGAGTCTGGAACCGGACCTCGCTCAGCACCCTGCTGCAGCAAAACATCCCGACCCTAGCGGCTAAAAACAGCCGTGACATGAAGTGGAAGAAGTTCCTGTTCAAACAGCTGTGCGAAACCAAAGAGATCTACATCTGTCGTGCCCCGAGCGGCGATGAGTGCGCCGATTTTAACGACTGTTTTGGCGCAGAAGACTGAAAATCAAATAAAGAACGCCTGATACTGCTTAGGAGTTACCGCCAAACGTTTCTTGAAGTTGCGCTGGAAGTGACTTTGGTCAGCGAAACCCAGCAGGCTTGCCGTATCCACCAAGCTCTTTCCCTGTTGGAGCAATACCTTGGCTTTGTTGATTCGCTGGCCCAACTGGTAAGCGTGAGGTGGCTGCCCATATTTTTGTTTAAAACTGCGTATCAGATGGTAACGACTCAAGCCCGAGTGCTCAGCGAATTCGTCAAGTGATATATTCGTATCCAGTTGGTCCATGATGAGCTCTTTGACTCGCTGGACGCGGTGAAAATCGGGCCTTACAGCGTCCTTCGCTCGAGAACAACGCATCAGGAAGCGGCACTCTAAAAACTGAATCAGCAGGCTCTCTGCTACCAGCGAATTGGATTCGCTCAGCAAGCTTTCAAACAACTGGTCAAAGGCCTGGTAGGTTTGCAGATCACTCTCAAAAAGTTCCGCAAAGGGCAGATAGTCCCGTCCGTGAGAATTCAACATCTCCTGCTGCAACTGGCCAATCCAGCCAGTATCAACAAACAGCATCCGATATGACCAGCTTCCGGCTTTGGGATTGCAGGAGTGGGCCTCTCCAGGGTTAATGGTGACGGTAGTGCCCCGACCAACGAGGTTTCTACGACTCAAATTGAGGTAATCAGCCTGCCCGGAATCGATGACCCCAAAAGAAAACTCATCATGAGCATGGGTGTGATAGCAGGCGCTGGAACGATCCGCACGGCGCATCTCAACAAACGGCAGCGCATCGCTTTTCTTGAAAAATAGAGTCTGATCCTGCGTCACTGACAACACCCACTATTGATTCATAAAGATAGTGGCCACCGTGCTGCTGAGTAGCAACCCCATCGCAATATTAAATGAAACCTGATGCCGCTCGTTTGTTAATACTTTACGAATAACATGGCCTATCGCCGCCCAGGTTCCAACACCCAAAAAACAGACCACAAAAGAGATCAGGCAAAATGCCAACAGATACAGTGCAGTTGGCGAATTTGCCACGACAAACAAACTGACGCCCGACATTGAAACCAACCAGGCCTTGGGGTTCAGCCCCTGAGAAAGCGCACCCTCTATCAGACTGGGGGGGCGTTGTTTAATCGTTGTATTGTCTATTAGCGGCTTGGAAGTCGCTATCTTGTACGACATATAGAGCAGGAAAGCACCGCCCAAGTATTGCAAGCTAGTGGTTATCTGAGGGTAGGCTGCTAGCACCTCATTCAGGCCAATGCCCACCAAAAAAACAATCAGGGTATAGGCAATCGTTGCTCCCAGCACATGCGGTAATGCCCGCAAAAAGCCAAAATTGGCCCCGGCTCCGGTGGCAATAATGTTAACCGGTCCAGGCGAGATCGCCCCAATCAGCGCAAAGATAAACATCGAAACAAATACCGTCACAATACAGCCTCGCAGGAGAGCTACAGGAGCCTCCCAATATAGACTCAGGCCTACGCCGGTTATTGAACAAAATTGCGCCAAGACAATCCTGAAAGATTGTTAGCTATTTAATGATATGCTCGAGAGTCTCTGGTGTTCGCATAGGGGCGGGATAGGCTTCCCAGGTTCCAGCCACTCCGATAGCGATCTATGCTCTCGTTTTCCCCCACCGTGGACTGTAACCATCAACGCCGATTGATTTCTAGGTAGTCTCTCCGTGCTGGCCCTTGATAGAGCTGCCGGGGTCGACCGATCACCAGATCCGGATCGACCATCATCTCTTTCCATTGAGCGACCCACCCAACAGAGCGGGCCAGGGCAAACATGACCGTAAACATGTTGGTGGGGATCCCGATGGCACTCTCGATAACGCCAGAGTAGAAATCCACGTTGGGATAAAGCTTCTTGCTAATAAAGTAGTCGTCTTCCAAGGCGATACGTTCCAGCTCGAGGGCAAGTTTGAACCGGGGGTCATCTTTCCGGTCCAGAGCCTCTAGCACCTTCATAGCCTCATTTCGCAATATCCTAGCTCGAGGGTCATGGTTACGGTAAACACGATGGCCAAAGCCCATCAACCGGAAGGGGTCGTCTGGGTCCTTTGCCTTATTGATATATTTGGGAACCTGGGTGACATCGCCGATCTCTTCGAGCATGGCCAGTACCGCTTCGTTGGCGCCTCCGTGAAGCGGTCCCCAGAGTGCGCCGATCCCAGCAGAAATAGCTGCGAAGGGGTTGGCCCCGGTGGACCCGGCCAAACGGACCGTCGAGGTGGATGCATTCTGCTCGTGGTCGGCGTGGAGAATCAATATCTTATCCAGGGCGCTGGCCACCACTGGATCTACCTCGTAGGCTTGGCCGGGAACAGCGAAAAGCATCTTCAACAGATTGCTGGCGTAATCGAGCTCGTTATCGGGGTAGACAAAGGGCTGTCCGATGGCGTATTTGTAGGAGGCTGCGGCGATGGTAGGGATCTTCGCCAGCAACCGGATCGCCGATATCTCCCTATGGAGCGGATCATGGATATCTAAGGTATCGTGATAGAAGGCAGACAGCGCCCCGACCACACCCACCATAATCGCCATAGGGTGAGCATCGCGGCGGAAGCCTTGGTAAAATTTAAGCAGCTGCTCGTGGACCAGGGTGTGTTGGGTAATCAGCAGATTGAACTCATCCAGCTCAGTCTGATTGGGCAGCTCGCCGTTCAGCAGCAGGTAAGCCGTCTCGGTAAAGCTACTCTGCTCAGCCAGCTGCTCAATGGGGTATCCGCGGTAGAGCAGGATCCCCTTCTCTCCGTCTATAAAGGTGATCTGGCTGGTACAGGAGGCGGTAGATTTGTATCCGGGATCCAGGGTGAAAAGTCCCAGTTCGCCGTAGAGGCCTCGGATATCAACCACAGCTGGGCCAGCGACGCCCTGAGTGATAGGCAACTCCAAGGACTTGCCGGTACGGTTATCACGAATCGTCAGTGTATCCTTTGTCATCGTCCAGCTCCTTGTTCATCCGTAAAACGCATTCAGCAGAATGAGTATAGACTGGGTCCATTCACCGTACACGGCCTGGGGCCAAAAGCAGACCTCAAGCCTCTGTCTATTTTTCTCAGAAACAGAGATCTGGCCATAGACGAGCCTAACCTTTTTGCAACACCAGATAACAAAGATAAAGCCACCAAGCTGATCAGGATCAATGAAACATCAATAGACCATGATCACTCTGGCAACGTCTAAATGCCGTCCTACACTTGGAATTCTGTAACCCGAAACGGATGATACGGCATGAATCAAGGTAATCAGCAATTGCACAGCATATCTAGCCTCCAACAACGGGCCAAGCAGCTGAAATTACAACGTGCGCTCACGGAGCATCAGTCTCTCAATCTAGCTGCCCATGAGCACGGTTTCAGTGATTACCAGGCCTACCTGGATGCAGTGCGTAAACAAGCCATCCAGATGATGCGCTATCAAAACTCCCAGTGACTGGCAAAGCGATCTTTTTCCTAAGTCTGTGTGGATCTACCCATGCTCTTCAAGTCCGCTTGGGGGCGAGCCTTGCCGCAGCCGCGTTTAGCTCCGTGTCTCAGGAGGCCGCTCGCAACGCCGATCACAATTAATTTATAACCGGCGTTGCTTGAATCAGGCTATTTATCGCGATTAGCGGATGGTTTGGCTAGACCAAAGTCATCCAGGATACAGTAACAGCAGGGCACCATGAACAGCACTAGCAGGGTCGAGCTGGCGATGCCGAACACGATACTGACCGTCAGCGGAATCAATATCTGGGCCTGCAGGCTGGTTTCGAACAGCAGCGGGGCCATGCCGGCGATGGTGGTCAGCGAGGTCAGCAGCACAGCGCGGGAGCGGTCATGGCTGGCCTTGGCTGCCGCCGCCTGGACACTCAGACCCTCGGCGACGCGCCGTTTGACAAACTCCACCAGCAGGATCGAGTCATTGACCACGATCCCCGCCAGCGACACGAAACCCAGCATCGACGGCAGGGTGATATCCAACCCCAGCAGCCAGTGGCCCCAGATCACCCCGATCAGCGCCAGCGGAATATTGAGCATCACAATCCAGGGTTCGAGGCAGGAGCCGAACTGGAAGCTGAGCAGGATAAATACGCCCGCCAGCCCCAGCAGCAGGGCACGCCCCATGGAGCCCTGAGTCTCGCCCCCCTCGGCCACCTCACCCTTGAGTTTCAGGCTGATCTGCGGGTACTGCTGGCGAAATTCCGCCAGGTAGTGCTGTTGCAGATCGGCCATCACCGCAGCGGTGTTGTTGCGCTGGGCATCGATATCCCCCAGCACCGTTACCGTGCGCTGATTATCGATCCGTTGGATGCGCGCATAGCTGCGGCTTGGGACAATATCCGCGACCATACTGAGGGGGATGGCCGCCCCGTTGGCCGGGTTGATGATAGGGAAGTTGTCGAAGTCGGCCAGCTCATCCTTGGACGGCCCATCCAGCTCCACCACCACCTCGTAGCTTTCCAGTCCGATACTGGTTTCGATCACGTTGGCGCCCTGAAAGGCGGACCGCAACTGGGATGCGACCATCTGCGCCGTCATTCCCAACCCGTAAGCCCCCTCCTTGAGGTGGAGGGTGAATTCCGGCTTGCCCGGGCGCAGGTCATCCAGCAGGTTGACCACCCCGGGGTAGCCCGCCAGCCAGCGCTGCAGGTCGTGGGAGGCGAGCGACAGACGATCCAGATCGGACCCCTGCAGCCGTATCTCGATGGCGCGCCCGGCCGGACCCAGGCTGGGCTCCTTGATGGCGATACTCCAGGCGCTATCGAGGGTCTGGGCGCGGGCCAGCCACTGCTGCTTCAGCGTGTTGATCGAGAAATGGCGTTGCTCGGCGGTCAGCAGGTCGACGCTGATAGTGGCCAGGTGGGGGCCCGATTCGAAGGCATCGGCATTGCTGCCGTAGTTGACGGTGATCGCCTTGACCACCTCGCTGCCCTGGCGTTCGCTCAGCGGGGCGGTCACCTCCGTCAACTGCGCCTTGAGCGTTGCCACCACCGCCTCGGTTTTGGCCAGCGGGGTGCCCGTGGGCATCAGGATGCGGGCCTGCAGAATATCCCCCTCCACCGCTGGGAACGGGGAGAACTTGATCACCCCCGACGCCAGCAGGCTGACCGAGACGACCAACAGCGCGATCACGCCGCCGACGAAGCCGTAGCGGATGCGGATCAGGCCGCTGACCGCCCGGTCGATCTTCTGCCGTAAGCGGTCGAAGCTGCGATCCACCGCCCCCCGTAACGCCGATTCGGCCTGCTGTTTGCTAAGGGTTAGGGAGTGGTAGAGGTGGTGCGGTAGGATAAAGAACGCCTCGACCAGTGATACCGTGATCACCGAGATCAGCACGATGGGAATCACCACCAGTATCTGGCCGATATCACCGCTCAGACCCAGCAGGCCGCTGAATACGCAGAGGGTGGTCAGGAAGGAGGAGAACACCCCCTTGGCCACCACGCGAGTGCCGTCGATGGCGGCCTGCAACGGTTCTTTGCCGTGGCGCAGCTGCTGGCCGATGCTCTCGCTGATCACGATCGCATCGTCCATCAGGATCCCCAACGCCAGCAGCAGCGCCACCATCGACAGCATATTGATGCTGATGCCGAACTGGCCGAGCACGTAGGCGCTGGCCAGAAACGACACCGGCAGCCCCATCACCACCCAGAAGGCGTAGCGGGTGCCGAAGAACAGCCACATCACCGCGAACACCAACAGCAACCCCTGCCAGGCATTCTTGACCAGCATCTGGATACGGTCGTTGATGATGCTGGTGAAATCCTGGGTCAGCGCCAAGCTGACCTCGGGCGGCAGCCGCTGCTGCTCGGTTGCGATAAAGGCTTTTACCTGGTCGAGCACGTCGAGGCTGTCATCGATACTGTTTTTGCTGACTTTCAGAAACGCAGCCGGTTTGCCGTTATAGGTGACCCGGTTTTCGTCGCTGTCAAAAGCATTTTTGATCGTGGCGATATCGCCCAGCCGCAGCTCGCCGCCCTGCTCACCGCGAATAACGATCAGTTTCGCCAGCGCCTCGGTGCTGCGCTTCTCATCGCTGAAACGGATCTGGTACTCGCGGGTCGCCGTGCTCAGTTCGCCGGCCGGCATATCGACGTTCTGGCCCCGTACGATATCGGCGATATCCTGCAGGCTGAGACCATACTGGCGCAGGTTATGCTGCGGCACCTGGATCTGGAGCTGGCGCTGGCCGAAGCCCTGAATCTCGACCAGCGGGATGGCAGTGGTCTGCAGCATACGCTGCTTGACCTGCTCGGCCAGGGTTTTCAGCTCAGGCGTCGGCAGCTCGGCGGTCAGGGCCAGAGTCACCACCTCCTGGGTGCGGCCGGTCTCTTCGACGATGGCCGTCTCGCTGTTCTGGGGGAAGTTGTCGATGCCGTCCAGCGCCGACTTGGCGTCGTCGAGAAACTTGCTGAAGTCACCCGCTTCGACCATCTTCAGGGTCATGATGCCGACCGAGTTGCGGGCTTCACAGCGCTTCTCCTCCATAAAGCTGATGCCATCCATCGCATCTTCCAGCGGCTTGCAGATCCCCAGCTCGACATCGACGGGTGCGGCACCGGGGTAGGCGACGGTAATCTTCACTTCATACTTGTGCACCTCGGGAAAGGTCTCGCGCTTGATATCGGGCCATGTCACCAGCCCCGCCAGCAGGAACAGCCCCATCAGCAGGTTGGCGGCAGTGGGGTGCATGGCAAAAAAGCGGATCATCTCAATGGGTCTCCAGCCAGGCCTTTATCGCCGCCTGGGCATCGATGTCGACCGTCGGTGCCAGTTGCATGCCCGCGACCGCGGGAAACAGGTCCGAGGTGATGACGGGGGTGTTGGCGCCGAGCGGTGTCGTCGGCTCCAGCAGCAATACCTGCTGTTGGCTGAACCCCGTCACGGCCAGCCGCTGCAGTTGCTGCTGCGCATCCACCAGGTAGAGTTCACCCTCATGCAGGGCATCGCGGGGCACGACCCAATAAGGCCGCGCCTTGCCGGATAACTCGACCTCCATATACATCCCCTTGATCAGCGGTGGTTTGACCCCCGGCTGGATATCCAGGTAGGGGTTGCTGACACTGACGATCACCCCCAGCGTGCGGGAAGCGGGGTCGAGGTTGCTGCTGATACGCTCCACCTCGCCTTGCCAGGTCGCTTGCGGGTCGCCGCCGACCAGACGCACCCTGGCGGTCAACCCCAGCTGCGGGATCGGGCTGTCGCTATCCTCGCCGCGATTCAACAGCGACTGCAGGGAGCCGGTGTTCAGATCAAAGCCGCGTGCCAGCAACCGCATCTGCGCCAGCGCAAACTGGGCGTCGATCACCACCTTATCGATGGTCTGGGCGCCAAACAGCGAGCTGTTCTGGCCGACAAACTGACTGGTTTCGACCCCGAGGCTGGCGATGCGGGCATCGAACGGCAAGCGGATTTCGGTCCGCTGGAGGTTGAGTTGCTGGGTCTGCAGTTCCGATTCGGCGATCTCGATCTGCGCCCTCAGCACCTCGGTGCTGTAGGGCATGGCATCCAGTTGCTTTTGCAGGTTCTGCACCTCCTGCTTGACCTGCAGTACCGAGGCGCGCTGGCTATCGACCGCAGACTGGGCGACGGTCCCTTTGTCCAGCAGCTTTTCAAACCGCACCAACTCCGCCACGGCCAGCGCCAGCTTGTCCTTGGCCAGCTGCAGGCTGAGTTCGGCATCCTGTTGTGCCACCCCCTGTTCGGCCAGGTTCGCCCGGTTCTGGGCCAGGCTGGCCTGGGCCTTCCTGAGCGCCAGCCGGTAGTCGCTGTCGTCGATCCGCACCACCAGGGTTCCGGCGGGGAGAATCGCACCTTGCTTAAGTTGCGGATGGACAAAGGTGACTCGGCCGGCGACTTCGGCACGCATATCCAGCAGTACATCGGGGCTCACCTCGCCATAGCCAGTCACCCTCGGCCGCACCGGCTGCTGGCTGATAGGCAGAACCCGGACCGCGGTACCCTGCCGGACCGCGGGCTGGTGTTCCATGGCGGGCCTGGATTTTAAGATCACCACGGCGATCGCGACACCCAGCGCGATCATCAGTGGCAACAGCCAGAAGCGGCCCAACAGTGTGCGGGAGCGGCGGGGCGGGTTCATCGGCGAACTCCTTCGCTAAACAGCCGGTAGATATGATCGGCCCAGTAGCTGCTGGCGATTTCATCGCTGCTGATATCCCAGGCCAGTTCACGGGCAGGGCCCAGGATAAAGGGCGCCATAATCAGCGAGATCAACGAAAAGGCGGCCCATTTGGGGTCGAGGTCGTGGCGTATTGTTCCTGCTTGCTGCTGAGCGCTGATCAGCCGTGGCAGCAGCGTCGCGATCCGCGTGGGTGCCATCTGAATAAAGGCCTGTCGCAGCGGGCTATCACCGCTGAGCACCTCATCGACCACCAGACGAACCATGGGCGGATTGCGGGAGAAAAAGTCTAATGTTGCTTCGATAAAGGCTCTAATCGGATCCGGGGCGTTTAATACGGCCTGGAAAGAGGTCAGCTGCCGGTCCGACATCCGTTCCAGCAGCGCCAGAAACAGCCTCTGTTTGTCGCCGAAGTAATACTTGATCATCGCCGACTGGGTGCCCGCCTCGCTGGCGAGATCGCGAATGCTGATGCTGCGATAACTCTTAGTGCGCAGTAGTTCAAAGGCCGCATTGAGCAGATCCTCTTTGCGCTTTTGCTGTAATCCCGGGTCTGACGGGCGGCCGCGTTTTGTCGTTGAAGTGGTAATGTTGGATGATCCCCCATTAATTAACCATCTGATTAGCTAATTGCAAGGCTACTCTTTCACTATAAATAATCAACTTTGCGGTCACTCAGGCCGCCAGGTTTGAGTCTCTTTGAACGGCAGCAGTCGACACTGAGCGGTCTCTCGCCTCTGGCCAGAGTAGGCGGTTGATGCAACCTCTTAGCTCCTGATAGCGGACACACAGCGTATCGAGAGGCCATGACCGGAGTATCTAAGCGGCCATCAGGGCACGGCCTTCTAACGAAAAATTCATACAGAAAGCAGGCCAGACTGACTTGCCAATCCGAAGCAGAAACTTAACGCATGATTCTCTATAGCGGTCATTGCCTCGGGAAACCGGCAGCGGCAAGAGTCGGCACATTGCCGTCACTTGAAATCGACGAACGCAGCAATCTCCCCAGCTCACCAGAATTGCTGAAGCGGACGCTGATTTTGCTGTTCTGAGCGCCAGGTAACAGCAGAACCTGCGTCTGAGCAGACATAAGGGAGGCTCCTCGCAATAACCAGGGAGCCCTTAACATAACGACATTGTCGAGAATGGGGGCACCTAAGCACCGCCGTCCAAATTTTTTATGACTTCGACATTGGCCTTTTTAGAAAACTCTTTAAGTTCGCTCAGCAGACAATTAAAAAACAGTTTTGCCTCTTCATTTGTTCTTATTTCATCTTCGACAGTCCACTTTCTGAAACTATTCTCTAATTCCAGAGCACTTTGCCGGGCTAGTATTTCAACTGCATGATTCCGAATATCAGACATATGCCAGATCCTCCAAGTTGATTCCACTACTGTGCGTTTAGTATAGGTGATCTGGCCAACGCTCGCCTTTAGTCTTATTTCTTTGAGTACAGTGAGGTCGGTATCGTCCCGTTACCGACCTCACTTCAGCACCTGCCCAATGTCCGCTGTGTATGGATCCCTCCTGTTTAGCAAGAAAGCACTGTTTCAGAGTGTAAGACGCGTATGTATATTCGGCTTTTCAGTGGAGACGCTATCTCCCAGCCCTCTATGTATGCGCACCCCAATTCTTCAATGTCGCAATGGCCTCGCAGGCCGCAAAGCGGAGCAGGTTTTATCGGGGCGGATATCTCTATCTGATCCTGGCTTGCTTACTGAACTCGTTACTTTTTCATCTGATCAACTTCTTTTAAGCTGCTGGCAGTCTGTCTGACTGGCGCTCAACAGACATAGTTTGAGGATAAAGTAAGGCTTGTGGCTATCAGAGCCACATCAGTGGCGGGTTAATCGAGCACTAGGGGCTTATTTACCAAGGAATCGTCGTGCCGTCATGGTTAAAAAATCCCCCGCTATAACCTATGCGGCATTTTGGGCTCACCCTATCTACAAGCCCACGCATTCCCGCAACACTTGTATCCACATCGATAGAACCTTCAGGGCCGCCCATATCTGTTTTGACATGGTCAGGATGTAGCAGAAGGCAACTAATCTCGTCCGATTCATAATCCTTGGCAAAGCAGCGTACCGCCATATTAAGAGCCACCTTCGATGACCTTTAAGCGTAGGCGCCTATCCCATAACCAGAGAGCGATCCCATTATGCTAGTGGTGAAAGCCATCGCCTTTCTATCCGAGGCCGCTACATTTTCAGCCAATGCTTCGGCAACACGAATGGGGGCAATGGTATTAATCGCAAAGGAACGAAGCCAGTCATGATCATTAACCTGAGCAAGGTTTTGATTTTTGTCCAAGTAGACCCCGGCATTATTCCAGAGAATATCAATGGGGACTCCAGATAGTTTTTCCCTTAGCGCTACAATAGTATCGGCATCTGCAACATCCAGAATCAAAGGCTCAACCCCATCGAGCACAGCAGTATCTCGACTGCGCATAGCTGCGAGCACCCTCCATCCGTCCGCGAGGTAGGATTGGGCTAGGGCAAAGCCTATTCCACGGTTGGCACCAGTGATTAGGATTGTAGGCATCCGTTCAGTTCCCGTCAGTTGTTAAGTGATACGTCGATTGAAGCCATACAGCGCGAGCAATCATTATGCGGTGACTAGTCTTTTACTTCCAAGGAGATATAGCTAAGGGGGTCAGGCTGGGAGATAGGAAAAACCTCATCGTAGACCCGCGTAAATGCCATGGTATAGAGGACCACCACGCCCATCAGTGCCATATCCATCACTAGCGCCTGCCACAGGCTCAGTCCCAGCCACCACATGACAATGGGCAGCGATGTGATCATCAATATGAGTTCAAAGCCCAGAGCATGGAGCATCCGGCCCTTCAACGACCGCTTTGTTGGCACTCTGCCGTGCCGAACATCCATCCGATCAAAGCCGTAGTTATAAATAAAATTCAGCACCATCGCCTTGAGGCTCAATATTACCGCCATCAGTCCTATATCCAGGCTGTCGCGCTCCAGGATCCAGGCTAATACGGGTGCAAGCAATGCGATCAGCAGTGCCTCGAACATCAAAGTGAAGCGAATACGGTCCCACTTACCTCGAATAATAACCTCGGCTTTCATCTATCTTTCTCCAATTAACTTGCCGGCAATACTAATCCTATTGGCGATGCTATAAAGTTAATTAGTATCTAATATCGAGATGGTTTAAATGGCTAACCTAGAGCAACTTGAAGCCTTCGTTGCCGCTGCCGAGCAAGGGTCTTTCTCTGCAGCGGCACGGCAATTGGGAAAAGTCCAATCCGCGATCAGCACTGCCATCGCCAACTTAGAGATAGACGCCAACCTGATACTGTTTGACCGCAGTACCCGTAGACCTACGTTGACCGATGCCGGTAACGCCCTGCTCCGTTACGCAAACAATACATTACAGAGCCACCGTGAATTTCTAGCTCATGCCTCCTCGTTGGAAAAAACCGTGGAGACACGTATCTGTATCGCCATCGAGCAGAGTATCTCCTATCCCGCGCTGGTACCCGTGCTCGTCGAGTTTGAAACAGTTTTCCCTTTTGTTGAGCTGGAGCTTTTGGACCCTGGCAGCAGCGATGTGGCCTCCCTTATCCGTAGTAACCGAGCGGATATCGGCATCATGCTGGAGCAGGAGATCCATCCACAGGGGTTCAATTTTCGTGGTATCGGCTATTCACGGCTACTTCCGGTGTGTCACCAGGATCATCCTTTAGTAACCCAGCAGCCTTTATCGCTTGCAGATCTACGTGCTCACCGGCAAATGATCACTCGAAGTCGCGACCTGACGGACATGACCTATGAACGCCGATTGATCAGTCCGAAAAAATGGCTGCTAGAAAGTCCCTATATCATTATGGAGTTACTGAGCGCGGGTATCGGATGGTCTTTCCTTCATGAAGCGGTAGTGCGTGACAAGCTTGAAAGTGGTGAGCTTGTGCAGTTGGATCTCGAATATATCAACAATGAAATGCTGCAGGGGCTGGATATCATCTGGGCGAATAACCGCTCTTTTGGCAAGGCCAGTCAGTGGTTGTTAAATCGACTATTAACGCTATACCAGAGTCCCGTAGTGCGCTAAGTGCATCATCTATTCAGAAGGTAGGTATTTCGGCTATATCTACGTTGCGGTCATGATGCTTTCGAGCGAAGGGGGGCAAAAGGCAAGACCTGGTACCGCTATCCTCTTTTTTGCGTCTTTTTGCAAAAAAAGGGCTGACTTGCGGAGTCCGAATTGAGCAGTTTGTTAGGCCATAGACAAGTTTATTGGCTGAACCTTAGATAAATTAACAGTTTTCCGTGCCTGCCATAATTCGTAGTTGTCCTGCATGCTCAGCCAGCTTTCAGGTGAGCGCCCAAGCACCTTGGATAGCCTCAGAGCCATTTCAGGTGAAACACCACTTTTGGCTTTGAGTACACGGCTTAGCGTCGATGCAGCTACACCTAGGTGGCTTGCCAAATTACGGCAGCTGACACCGAATGGCTCCATATAAGTGGATTCGATGAATTCGCCTGGATGCGGCGGGTTGTGCATAGTCATTAGTGATAATCCTCATAGTTAAGGATGTACGCATTACCATCCCGAAACTCGAAAGTAACACGCCAGTTGCCACTGACGGATATAGACCAAATACCGGCACGGTCTCCTTTCAATGGGTGAAGTGCGAAGCCTGGGATATCGACATCTTCTATCATATGAGCAGTGTCAAGAGCAGCTAGTTGCATTCGTAGTTTCTTGGCATGCTTCGCCTGAATACCAGATGCCTTCCCTGACTGGAAGAACAGCTTCAGCCCTTTGTGCTTAAATGATTTGATCATAGCTAGAGTGTAGCGCGTTGCGCAACGGCGCACAATGTAAGGATAGGCCTAACGCTCGGCTCACACGCCGGTTTGGAGCCGCGAAGCGGCGGAAAATCGGTCGCTGTGCAGCCGATTGTTATGTTCTCCATGATATGCTAGCTTGTGTATAA
>CAXBEA010000071.1:0-20257 GCA_963974645.1 uncultured Neptunomonas sp.
GTACGTACGGTGGTGTGAGAGGACGGCGGGAGTAATCCCGCCTCCTACTCGATGCCATAGCCCTAGCCGTTATCGACGGATCGCGGCTGCTGCCCGTCCCCCTGTTTGGCGTTAATAGCGGGGGTCAATACCTGCTGACTTTGACGGTAGAGCTGCTTGGCGGCCTCGACCCTGTTGGCCAGCGCTGGATCTGGATCCTGAGCACTCTGCTGTTCAATCCCGCGACAGGCTTCACTGAGGGCGTTCAGGCCGAAATTGGCGCTGGCCCCCGTCAGTTTGTGGGCGGCATCGACCAGTGCTGGACGGTTATGATCGGCCAAGGCGGTGTCCAAAACAGCAAACAGGGCGTCACATTGGCGGAATAACAACCCTAATAAGTCGTTAAGTTTAGCTTCTCCCAGTGACTCCCTATGCTGTTGCAGCAGTCTTTGATCGAGTAGGGGGTCGAGTAGAGGGTTGAGTAGGGGGGCGAGTAGAGGGTCGAACGCAGCCTGAGGGTTAACCACCGGCTCCGCAGCAACGGCTGAGCGCTCTGCAGACAGGGGACCGGCTGGTGCCCAAGCTGTTTGTGACTGGCCGGTTTGTGACCGATCAGCTGCTGTCAGGGGCAGCCCTGCCAGCAGCTGGCGTAAGGGGTCGAGTAACAACGGTTTGCCCAGAACGGTATCGATTCCGGCGCCGCGGTATAGGTCAGTTTCGGCTGCGGTCATGCTGGCGGTCAGGGCGACGATGGGGATCTTGGCTTTGTGCCGGTTGCCATGCTGGCGCATCCTGCGGGTCGTTTCCATGCCGTCCATCTCGGGCAGGTGGATATCCATCAGCACCAGGTCATAGTTTTTTTGGTCATGCATCGCGAGCGCGCTGTAGCCATCAATAGCGCAATCGACCCGGTGACCGTCACACTCCAGCAGTCCCTGAGCGACGCGCTGGTTGATCTCCATATCTTCCACCAACAGAATGCGCAGGGGCTTGCCCCGTGCAGGCAGGGCGGGAATAACCGCAGGCGCGGGTGGCAGGGCGGCAACGTCGTCGACGCAGTAGTCGATTTCGAACCAAAACAGACTGCCCCGGTTAGTTTCGCTGTGAAATCCGATCGAGCCCTGATGCAGATCGACCAACCGCTTGCAGATCGATAAGCCCAGACCGGTGCCGCCGTAACGGCGGGTGATTGAGGAGTCTGCTTGGGAGAAATGCTGAAACAGACGATCCTTGGCGGTATCCGCAATCCCGATGCCGCTATCTTCGACTTCAAACCGAATCCGGGTCTGCTGCAGGTTGTTGTTGAGGTTGCTGCTGAGATTGTTGTTGAGGCAGCGGACTCTTAGCTCAACCTGACCCTGCACCGTGAATTTTAGCGCATTAACGCAGAGGTTCATCAGGATCTGACTCAGACTTCGCCGGTCGCCTTTGACCCGCGCGCATAATTGGCTATCAAGCTCGACATTGAGCGCTAGTCCCTTGTCTGCAGCCAACGGCTCGAGGCTTATCAGCAGTTCATTGAGTAGCGGCCGCAATGCGAAAGGCTGTTGCTCTAGCTCCAGTTGGCCCGCTTCCACTTTGGCCAGATCGAGTACATCGTTGAGGATCGCTAGCAGCGACAGTCCAGATTGGTAGATCCTATCTACTTGTGCCAGTTGGTTGCCGTTCAGTGGGTCCTGTTGCAACAGCTGCGCCATCCCCAGGATACCGTTCATCGGGGTGCGGATTTCGTGGCTCATGGTGGCCAGAAACTGCGATTTTGCCTGGTTGGCAGCTTCCGCCTTTTGCTGGGCCAGGTGGGCCGCCTTCTGCGCCTGCTCGGCCTGTTGTTTGGCCCGTCGCTCGGTGATATCGGTCAGCGAACCCTCGTAATAGAGCGGCTCGCCCTGGTCGTTAAGTACCCGGCGGGTCGACAGCGAGATATAGACCGGAGGCCCTTCACGGCGTAACCAGCGGGTCTCAAAGTTTAGGATTCGGTTATCGCTGGCCAGAGCGGCGAGAAACTGTTGCAGGTCGTGTTGGTCGGCGAAACACTGGTTGCCGATATCCTCGATGGCATCGAGAAATTGCTGCGCCGAACCGTAACCCAACAACGAGGCCAGGGCCGGATTGGCCGAGATAAATTGACCTTCGAGGCTGGAACGAAAGATCCCCTCAACCGCATTTTCAAACAACGAGCGGAACTCCTGCTCCGACTGCGTCAGGCTGAGGTACAGCTTGGCGTTCTCGATCGATATCGCCGCCTGAGACAACAGAAACTCCAGGGTTTGCAGGTGTTGATGATCAAACACCTCCCGATTTTCGTTATTTTCCAGATAGAGTACGGCGCTGAGTTCGCCATGATAGAGAATGGGGCTGCACAGCAGCGAACGCGGTGGCTGGCGTTGCAGGTATGGATCCTGGCTAAACAGCTCCGGCGCTCGGGAGTCCCCCAGCACCACGGTCTCTTGGGTGCGCGCGACGTAGTTGACGATGCTGACAGGGAGCAGGTCGCTGTTATCGAGCGCCATCCCGGTAAAAAACCGAGGTTCTCCGGCGAGCCCGGCTTCGGCTTCGATAAACAGCCGGCTGTGGCGCTTCAATACCAGCAGTGCCCGTTGCGCGCCGACGTTTTCGATGACCAGGGTCATCAGCCGGCCCAGCAGACGTTCCAGAACAATCTCATCAGAGATGGCCTGCGACGCCTTGATCACCGAGGCTATATCGATCGCTTGATTGCTGTAACGCGGCGAGTCACTCGGGCGTGGTTGCGGTTCCTGAGACAGGGTGCTGTCTAAGGCCTGGCTGGAGAGCGTCGGGTAGCTCTGGTCCAGGTGCACCAGTTTGGCGTCGGCGCCATAGGCGTGATAACTTTTTCTGGCTTGCCCCAGGTAGCTGGCTGCGATGCGGAGTCGTTTTCTGGACAGATAATAGCGGCCCGCCAGCTCGCAGGCCAGCGCCTCGACCAGCGGAAAACCGTTGTCCCTGGCCTGTGCAATAGCCTGGTCATAGAGGTCCATGGCCTGGCTGTCCTGGTTGCGGATACGGCTCAGTTCTGCCCGGATCAGGGTGTCATGATGGGCGTGATTGCTGGGGCACTGTTTTGCCCAGTGCTGGATCCGGCGCAGTAACTTACCCACCTGGCGCAGGCTTCGCGTCTGCGCGTTACCCGCCGAGGAGGAGATCAACGCCAGCCGCGCCAGTGCGTGTAGAAACAGGTAGAAAGCGTAGGTATAAGTGCCACCGATGTAGGGCAGGAATGGCTGCCCGGCATCACAGTGCTGCGCCGCCGCTTCGAACTCGCCGAACAGGTAGCTCAACAGGGCTTTATAGAAGTGGTGCAGGCAGATAGCGGTCTTGTGGTTTTCCCTCCGGTGCTCCGCCAGCATGAAATCTTCTTGGTAGTACTTGCCGTCGAGCCAGGTCGGATGCGGGCGGCTGTTGCGCAGGTTATCGATCACTTGCAGGGTGAACAGCGAATACTGGATCGACTGTTTCTGACCCGAGTGACGTAACCAGTGGATATGTTGATCAAATCTTGGCTGCAGTTCGGGCAGCCGCTCAGCCTGCAAGAAGGCAAACTGGATATGCGCAGCCAGGCAGTATGCGCCCCACTCGAGATCACCGCTGTCCAGCGCCAGCTGGTAGCCCTGGAGCAGCGATTCAGCGCTCGCGTTGAGCGGTTCCTTCCAGTGGCGGATATAAGTATTAAACAGCGACAGGGTACGGTGATGCGTCTGTCTGGACTCGCTGTTCTGATCCAGCTGCAGCGCCAGTCGGCCCAGGGCGTAGCCCTGATCGATGGCGTTGTACTGGCCACAAAGTACCCCGCCATAGCCGGCAAAGGCTTGCGCTGCGACCGCCGTCAAACCATGCCTCAGGCATAGCTCCACCTGCTTGGCCATCACCAGTGGCCGCAGTGCTGAACTGGAAAATTTGATGGCGCCGAACATGCTGACGAGGATCGACATCGCGGCCAGATACTGGGGGTCCTGCATCGACTCGGCGGCTAAGATTTGCTCAGCGGGGCTGCGCTTGAGTAGCCATTGGGTGCGCACCAGTCCGGCCCAGGAGCGGAGCGGTGAGGGGCTTAGTGGCAGGGAAACACCGAGTAAACCCAGCACTTCGAGGGCGGTTGCAACGGCGCCATCGAACTGGTTTCTGGCGACCTGGGCCTGAATGCTGATCTCGTAGACCCGTACCTGATCCAGCAGGCAGTGCGCCCGAGCCAGGACCTGCTCGGTCAACGGCTGCATCGCCGCATAGTCGGTCTTGATATAGGCCGCCTCGACTGCGGCGTTGTGCAGCGCCAGGGTCAGCGCGTAGTTGTTTAACCAACTATGGTCGGGTAGTTGCTGTAGCCCCAGCCGCAGGTGTTCGACCGCGGCATCAACGGCGGCGGCATTCAGTGCCCGAATGCCCGCTTGCAGGTTTAGCTCTGCCAGGGCCAGCCGTTGCGGCTGGGTGGTGATCAATGATTCGGCCAGATTAAGATGATTAACGATTTCAAAGGTGCGGTTGCCGATCTCCTCCTGGCTAAGGTTTTGCTGCAGCAGCTGGCCGATCTTCAGATGCAGCGCTTGGCGCTGGTTGTTGGGAACCAGTGAATAGGCCGCCTGCTGCACCCGGTCGTGCACAAAACGGTAAACGCGGTGGCTGTTGTCGGCACCAAGACTCTGGTGGTAGCCGCCATCGAGCTGCTGAATCAGTCCCTCGGAGAGCGCCGGCCAGAGGTCTGATAGGGTGTCGCTGGGGCTTAGTTCACGCACAAACGCCAGGGTGCGTAGGTCAAAGCTGCTGCCGATGCAGGCTGCGAATTGGATTGCCCTGCGGGTGCGGGGAGAAAATCGGTTGATCTTGTACAGCAGCAGATCGACCACATTGTCGGTCATCTGCTGGCTGCGGATGCTGGCTTCATCCCAGTGCCAACAGTTTTCGCTGAAATAGATCAGCCCGTGTTCATGCAGTGAAATTAGAAATTGCTTCAAAAAGAAGGGATTACCACGGGTTTTCTGGAAGCAGAGCTGTGCCAGACCGGCGCATTGCAGGGGCTTGCAACCCAGCGTATCGGCGACCAGCTGGGTGATCTGCTCCTCAGGCAACGGCTCAAGCACGATCTCGCTGAGTTGCAACGAGGCGCTTCGTAACTTGGTCAGGGTCAGTCGCAGCGGGTGCCCCGGCCCCACCTCATTATCACGGTAGCTGGCAATCAACAGCAGTGCGGGTAACCTGCCGTTTTGGGTCAGCGATCGGATCAGACTCAGCGACGCCTGATCGGCCCAGTGCAGGTCGTCGAGTAGCAGTAGCAGCGGCTGTTCGGGCGTGGCTAGGGTCTGTAGCAGGGTATACAGCAGGCGTGAAAACAGGTTTCTATCATCGTGCTGCAGCGGGGTGGGCGCCGCCGGCTGTGGCCCGATAATCAGCTCCAGTTCCGGAATCATCTGCAGTAGTCGCTGGGCGTTGGATCCCAGTGCGCGTGTCAACTGGTTGCGCCAGTGGGCAATGTTGTCCTCTGGCTCGGTCAGCAGCTGCCGAACCAGGCTCTGCAACGCTTGGAAAAACCCGGAGTAGGGGTGGTGGCGAAATTGATCGAACTTGCCGCTGATGAACCGGCCGTTGTGGCGGTTGATAGTCTGGCGGATTTCGTGCACCAGACTGGACTTGCCGACCCCGGCATAGCCGCTGATCAACACCATCTCCTGCGGGTAGCTTGAGCTGGACGGCGTGGGCGAACCGATTAAGCCGGTGCTGAGTTTTTTGCAGTGGCTGTTGCCCTGCCTGGCGGGCGTTTGATAAGCACTTCTACGATTGAGGATCTGCTTCAGTTGCGCAATGGTGTCTCCCCGACCGTAGAGTTTTTGGGGGATATTAAACCGCTCTGATACATCTTCAGCGGCGATCGGGAACAGCGGCACCGAGGCGGTCTCCTGCCAGCAGCGCAGGCAGTAGCGCAGGTCCTGGGTCAGACCAACACTGGACAGATAACGTTGCGCCGTGTCTTTGGCGAGCAATTTGAGCACAATCCGTGATAACACCTCCGGCAGTGCCGGGTTGCGTTGGTGGGGCGGCGTCGGCTGCTTGGCGATATGACAGTGGACCAGCTCCAGGTCATCGGCGCCGCGAAAGGGCGGCTCGCCGCAGAGCATCTCATAGAGTGTGGCACCGAAGCCGTAAAAATCGGAACGGTAGTCGATACTGCGGTTGATCCGGCCGGTCTGTTCCGGCGCGATATAGGGCAGGTTCTTGGGGTGCAGCAAGGGCGCATTCCAGTCCGCCTGCTCCTTATCCAGACGGGTGGAAAAATAGAGATCGATAATGTCGACATGACCGGTGTCAGGGTTAACCAGAATTGTGTGGGGATTGATCTGCTTGTGGGTCAGTCCGGCTTGATGCAGCTGGCCCAGTATTTCGCTGATGCGGATGGCGATCGGTAGCCACTGATGCCAGTGACAGTTCTGTTGCTCGAGTAAGTGCTTGAGGGGAATTCCGCCCTGGTCGACAAACACGCTGGTCAGGCCTGAACCGGTCGATTCCAGAGTCAGGGCGCGGATAATACCGTTAATGTTGAGGCTCGCAATGACCTCATATTCGTGTTGCACGCGACTTAGATTTTCGGCAGTGAGTGCGGCCCGATTGAGCTGCTTGATGATGACCGGCAATGAGTCTTGGAGCCGCACCGCCCGGCTGATCGTGAAGGTGCGGCCGTAGTGCAGTTGAGCGATAAATTGGTAACCCGGTAGATCCAGCATTGGGGTGCGTCCTAAGTCAGCTCACCGGCAAACAGATACCCGGCACCATGCGCCGTCAGGATAAATTGAGGGTCTGCTGGATTATCCTTGAGCTTGCGCCGAATCCGCCCGACCAACACATCCACCGACCGATCCGTGGGGAACCACTCCCGGTCACGAATCGCATCCATCAGTTGATCACGACTGAGTACCTGGCCGGGGTTGCTGATCAGGGCGTGGAGTAGCTTGAATTCGCCTTCGGGAAGCCGCTCGCTGATTCGCTCGGGTGAGGTTAGAAGTCGCTTGTGGTGGTCCAGCTCCCACCCTTCGAAGCGACAGATATGGCGCTTGGTGTCTGAGTTGTTGGCATCACCCTGATTTTTTATTCGCCAGAGCAGGTTTTTGGCACGCACCAGCAGTTCTCTGGGATTGAAGGGTTTGGTGACATAGTCATCGGCGCCCATCTCCAGGCCGACGATGCGATCTATCTGGTCATCGTTGCTGGTCACCAGAATAATCCCGGCTCTGGAGTTGGCGCGCAGTTCCCGGGTCAGGGTCAAACCGTCTTTACCCGACAGGTTGATATCCAGCAGCACCAGATCGATCTCCTGTTGCTGCACCAGCTGATATAAATTATCAGCCTGCTCCGTTTCGCTGACCCGGTAACCGGCTTTTTCGAAGTAGCTCACCAGCAGCGCTCGGGAGGCAACATCGTCTTCGACCACCAGTATGTGGGCGTCTTGGGAGGTTTCGTTTTTCATCGGGTATTCTTTTTTATTGTTATATTTAGGGTCGTTTTAGCGGAACGCAGACTGACTTGATGCAGAGCCGAATCGGGCAAATGTTCCACTTAACGTTAACATAGCATTATGCGGGGCAAAGTGGCAGCTCCGCAGGAGCATCAGTGGGTCGGCGCACCCCGCTCCCGACAGGCTTGTCGCACTTGCCACCTCCCTGTGTATTCCGGCAGGGCGATCAAGGGGCTCTTGTCGGTCTGAAGCCCAACCCACAGGGAGCTGGGGCCTGCCTTAACTGCAGCAGCAATTTAAGAGCCCCCCACAAATAGACGGCAGCAGCATGGCTGAGTTTAATTGGTAATCAGGAGCGTCTCTGTCGATGGATGAGGCGCTAAAGCAGCAGTTGCGAAGCGTCCTTTGATCCGCTAGCGTGGAGGCTTACGAATACCCAGGCTGGGACACGATGACTGATTCCTGTATAGCGCTAACGAACTCCTGTGTAGGGAGTGCAGCACGGCCGTTGAAAGCGGCGATTATCGGTTCCGGTCCCTCCGGGTTTTATGCCGCCGAGGGGTTGCTAAAGCGAGACGGGTTGGACGTAGAAGTCGATATGTTCGAGTATCTGCCGACCCCCTATGGCCTGGTCAGAGCCGGGGTAGCACCGGATCACCAAGCGATCAAATCGATTAGCAATATCTACGAGCGTATCGCCCAGTTAAACAATTTCAACTTTTGGGGCAATGTTGAGTTCGGCAAGGATATCAGTATCCAGGAGCTTGAAGCGCGCTTCGATCTGGTGATTTTCGCGCTCGGTGCCCAGAGTGACCGGACGCTCTGTATCCAGGGCGAACAGCTGCAGGGGTGCCATTCGGCTACCGCCTTTGTCGGCTGGTACAACGGCCACCCGGATTACCGTGATTATCCGCTCGATCTAAGCTGCAAGCGCGCGGTGATTATCGGTATGGGTAACGTGGCCACCGATATCGCCCGCATTCTGGTATTAAGTCCTGCCGAGATGGCCCAAACAGATCTACCCGATTACGCCGTCAAGGCGTTGCTCAGCAGTCAGATCGAGGAGGTTGAGATCGTCGCCCGGCGTGGCCCACTGCAAGCCGCATTTACCCCTGTGGGGGTGCGAAAGTATCCCGACCTGGAGCAGGCGCAGGCCTGCGTCGATCCGGCCGAGCTGCAGCTGGAAGCGACCAGTCAGGCCCTGTTGGCGCAGACCCAGGACAAGCGCCTGCTACGCAATCTGGAATTTTTACAGCAGATCTCGGCTAACCGTCCCGGGTCGAAAAAGAAAACCATCCGCTTCCTGTTTCGCCGCTCACCGCTTGAGATTATCGGAGCTGATGGCAGGGTGACGGGGATCAGCTTGGCCAAGAATGAACTCTTTGCGGATGAGCAGGGCAAGCTGGGGCTCAGTGTCAGCGAGGCGTCGGAACTGCATTCGGCGGGATTGGTATTTAACTCGATTGGTTATCAGGTCAAGCCCGTCAACGGGGTGCAGCTGGATCCGGGCCGGGGTGTGATCGCTAACCGGGAGGGGCGGCTGCTCGACCTGGCAACCCATCAGCCGATCCCCAGACGCTATGTGGTGGGCTGGGCCAAACGTGGCGCCAATGGCGTCATCGGTACCAACAAGCAGGATTCACTGGCCACCCTGAATTGTCTGTTTGAGGATCTGGCTCAGTACCCTGCCTGTCCCGCTGCGCAACCGCCGCTGGAAGATACCGCCGCCTGGCTGAGCCGCAAGGGGATACGTTTTGTGCGCTTTGATGAGTGGCAGCAGATCGATGCCGCAGAGCTGAGTCACGGCGAGCGTGAGGGCAAGCCGCGGGAGAAGATTACCAGCGTGCAACAGATGATCGAGATCCTCGGCAAGGGCGCTTAAAGGGGGCGCCTTTTCAGCTTGACGATGGTCGCGAGCTGATGCAGTTTCAGATCCGGGCTAAGCCGGGTCAACCGCCAGCTACTGGGAGGGTGCCCTGGTCATCAGTGGCAGCCACCTAGGGCTGGGATTTGTCGAATTGGTGGGCTATTAACGACTGTTACGACGGCTCGAGGGTATCGTCCACCCAGCTTAAGGCAGCCATCACCGATGGGAAGCCGATGGTACTGGTCAGTAAGATCACCGCGTGATGAATCTCTTCCTGACTCGCCCCAGCATTCCGCGCTTGCTTGGCATGGCTATGGACAGCACCTTCGGAACGGATGCTGGCAGCGGCAGCCAGCTGGATCAGCTGTGCGGTCTTTGAATCGATGGGTCCCTCCTGCTTTACCGCTTGACCCAGCGTGTCGATGGCTTCGGCCAGTTTCGGATGTTGTTGCCGCATCTGGGTAAAGTTTTTTGGGAGTGGCACTTCAGACATGGGGTATCTCCTTGCGTGAACAATTACAGAGGTAGGTTATCGCGGTTCGATGTAAGCGTAGCAGCTATATACTCAATGGCTGCTGTTATGTCGTAGGGTGGCCCGGCCGGTTAAGGCAGTTGCAGCTATAGTAATGCTGTACTTTTTAGTCGCATAATCGACTCCCTTGCTATGACATTGATTCATCTGTTTTCGTCATTTAAACAGGGTCCTGAACTCTGAACTCTGAACTCTGAACTCTGAACTCTGAACTCTGAACTCTGAACTCGGGCTAGCCGCAAGTGCTGGCAAATGCGTGTAAACAGAAAACGCCAACGGCTCCAAACATGTCATGGGTGTGCAGTAGAAAATGGCTAAGCACATCATTTGATACCGGTCATTTTTCTTTTCTTTCTGAGTTTACTATCACCGACCAAGTTAAACGTAAGCCGTCAAGCGGCCTTTAAAGTCAATCACGGGGTCGGATAATTACCGGAAAATCTACTCTCACTTCAAATCCATCCGTTCGACCAGTAGCAGGGGAATTAAAGGTCATGGTGGCACCTACGCCGGTGACGATGGCATCGGCAATTGCCAAGCCAAGCCCCGAACCGGGAACCGTCGTATTTGATCTAACAAAACGTCGCCGTAGCTGCGCAACTGTCTCGACAGGAATAACCTTTGCGGCGTTGACGATGTTCAATACGCCTTGGGACGAAAAACGTATCTCTAGCGGTTGATTCTTAACCCCATGCTTGATGGCATTATCCAGTAAATTCCGTACTAATATGGCAAAAGCATCCGGGTCTATAGCGGACATAAAGCCGCCGTTTTCCGGTAGTGTCAGCTTAATGATTGTCGCAGTAGATGATCGCTTCAGGTCGTCAACGACCAGCTGCAACAGGTTAGCGAGGTCATGCTGTTCAGTGGATAAAAGTCCTCCCCCTTCTGCTTTGGCCAGCTGCATCAATTTTTCTGATAAATCAGATAATCTTCGTAAGGATGTTTCAATTTTAATCGCCAGGTCTTTGGTTTTCCCTGCCGAAACCTCTTGCTGTAGCCTCTGAATTTGCGCCAAGGCAGTGGCAATCGGAGTGCGCAGTTCATGGGCGCTGTTCGCCGTAAAGGATCGCTCCGACTCAAGCGCGCGTCGCAAGCGATCCAGTAAATTATTGACAGATTCAGCGATAGTGAGGACTTCAGTTGGCAAATCTTGCACTCTGACCGGTGAGAGATCACCACTGCCGCGGGACTCAATTTCATCACGGTACGCAAGGATAGGGCGCAAACTGTACCGGACAAATACCCAGGTACCTATAAAACAAAGGGGGATTAGCAAGGCTAATGGCCATAATAAAGTGATTGCCATTTCAGTTATTGCTTCTCGTCTTTGGCTCAGCGGTTCAGCAATCTCTATATGCAGTGTATTTTGTACCGCCCAAGCCCCATAAAATCGATGTGTTTCCGATGAGCTAAACCCCTTGAGTAACGCTTGATTAAAAACGGTCGGTTCAGCGTTATGAGATTGCAGTAAAATCTCGCCGGACTTATCACGCACAAGGTAAACAAGGGGTTCATCATGCGCTTCAAATGACATGATCTGTTGCGGTTGCCCGGGCACTTCCCTGTTGATTATTTCAACAACGGCTAGTGGCATGATACGTTGCGCTGTTTCTGCCAGTGCGCTATCAAATAGTTCACTCAGTTTGTTTTGTGAAACAAACACAGCACCTAATAGAGCAATTATCCACAGTAAAGTGACCCCAAGGGTTAAGCCAATGCCAAGGGCTTTCTGAAGACTTTGCGCTGGCTTTAGTTGCGCTGGCTTTAGTTGCGGTGGGTTCATGAGCGCCGCATCCGGTATCCCAGGCCGCGCACTGTCTCTAGCTGATCCCGCCCCAGTTTCTTGCGCAGGCGACTGATATAAACTTCGATGGTATTGCTTTCGATTTCAGATCCAAAAGCATACAGATGATCTTCTAATTGTGATTTTGAAAGCAGCGTGCCGGGTCTTTGAATAAAGGCTTCAAGCAAGGCCCATTCCCGCGCAGTTAAATTGATCGAAACGCCATCACGGGAAACCAGATGCTTGGTTAGGTCAACGTCTAATGTTCCGATTTGAAGCAGGGGGTTTGGGTTGCCCGCATAACGCCTGGAAACCGCCGCTATGCGGGCTGAGAGTTCGGACAGATCAAAGGGTTTTACCAGGTAATCATCCGCCCCTGCATTCAGCCCATTTATACGGTCAGAAATTTGATCTCTGGCGGTTAAAATAATCACCGGGGTTGTCTCGCCGGAGTTACGTATTTTTATTAACAAATCGATGCCGCTTCCGTCCGGCAGCATCAGATCAAGAAGAATTAAATCATAGTGGGTTGTATGGAGACTGGCTTCGGCATGGGAAATAGTTTGAACCCAGTCAATCGCATGACCTTCATCTGCAATTTGATCCTGTATCACTTCGCCTAATCCTTCGGCATCTTCTACCAATAATATACGCATCTCTTGCCCCTATATCTTCTTAGGCAACCTGTGAATAAGTCCAGTGTGTTCTCTGCGGGCTATAGAACGGCCAGAGGCGCAAAGGACTTGTTCACAGGTTCCTTAGCGAGAGTGACCATAACCCGAGTTCCTGACAACAACCATCAACGACTCAAGGGCTGAATCCAACGTTTTCACGGTATCGCCAGCAATTATCTATCCCACTAATAAACCTCAGTTTACATTTTCAGGTTGCTGTCAGGAATGCACGATAAAGTGAGCACTTAATGTATCAGTGGGTGGCTAAGATGAAACCTCAAAAATCAACAATCACACTAACATTACTAACCACCGGGATTATCTTTGTCTGGGGCTGGAGCTACCTTATGACCACCTCAGCAACAGCTTCACTGCCGTGGGAAATTTATGATAATAGCCTCTATCTTAGCGGATTACTGTCCATCGGTTTGATGTCAGTGACCCTGATGCTGGCCACGCGTCCGGCTTGGTTAGAAGCGCCATTCAATGGTCTGGATCAAATCTATCGCCTGCACAAGTGGACGGGGATTTTAGCGGTCTTTTTTGCAGCGCTTCATTGGCTGATTGAAATGGGTGATGACCTGGTGAAATCACTGTTTGGACGGGGAGGACGTTTACCCGAGCAGGATTTTTCAGGTTTTGTCGATATGATGCGGGATGGGGCTGAAGCGGTTGGGGAGTGGGCCGTCTATCTGGTTTTTGCCATGCTTGTGCTGACCCTGTGGAAACGTTTCCCCTATAAAATCTGGCGCTATTTGCACCGTGCGATGCCGGTACTGTATCTACTAGTGGTATTTCACGCTGTCTGGTTGGCCCCCATAGCTTGGTGGCAACAGCCGGTAGGCTTGCTGATGGCACTGTTGCTGATGGGAGGAAGCGTAGCCAGCATTCTCTCTTTAAGCGGAAAAGTGGGACATTCACGCCAGGTTCAGGGAAGCATACAGTCAATATCAACCTCGACAATGGGTATCACCGAAGTCGAGTGTCAGCTTGAGCAAAAATGGAAAGGACATCGTGCAGGACAGTTTGCTTTCGTTACTTTTGATCGGCGCGAAGGGGCTCACCCTTTTACCATTGCGAACTCGGATCAAGGTAATGGCCAAGTCACTTTTCAGATTAAAGCATTGGGCGATTATACCAAGCACCTGGATCACAAACTAAAAATTGGTCAATCAGTCACCATTGAAGGGCCTTATGGAAAGTTCAACTTCAAACAGCGCAAACTTAATGCCGAGCAAATATGGATAGCCGGAGGTATTGGCATCACACCTTTTCTAGCCTGGCTTGAAGCGCTGCAAAACCAGCCAGAACAATCACCCGTAGCGCAGCTGCATTATTGCACTCGTGATAGCGCAACAGACCCCTTCGTTAAGCGGTTACAACTGGCCTGTAGTGGCTTAACGGGTATTCAGCTGCACGTGCATGATAGCAATCAGGGTAAAAAGCTCACGGCAGATCAGCTCCTCACTCAACATCCGCGCAAAGGCGCTATGGAGGTGTGGTTTTGTGGCCCCGCAGCTTTGGCCAAAATATTAGAAAAGGAATTACGGGAAAGGTTAGAAGGCTCATTACTTTTTCGGCAAGAAGCCTTCGAGCTACGTTAAAACTAAAACTGTATTGCTTTCAGCTTCATGTCAGCAAAGCGATTTAGCATAAATAATGAAACCAATAGGAGATACACCATGAAAAACACACTTATTGCTGTCTTTATCAGCTCATGTTTGATGAGTGGAGCTGCCCTGGCGGGCGATGACTGCACTGACCCGGTGTCAGAGTGGCAACCTCGGGAACAACTGCGTCAGATGATGCTAGACAGAGGCTGGGAAGTTAAACGTATCAAAGTGGACGATGGCTGTTATGAGGTCAAGGGTTTGGATCGAAAGGGTCATCGAGTAGAAGCAAAATTTTTGCCCGCTTCATTAGAAATTATAAAACTTGAAATTAAGTTTGATGGTTCAGGTGACAGCTCTGACTACCTGGAACCAACTAACCAGAGTGGCCCTAAAAAATCAGGCGCTTATTTGAAATCAGAAAGTAAAACACCCAAAAACAAACCTAAAGCCACTATCGACTAACGTCATTATCGAATAGCTATCAGGGAGACTAGACGATGAAATATTTAGCCATGGTAATGTGTTTGGTCACGGCATCTCTGCTGTCCGCACAGACCTCTGCGCGCGAAATAGCCTTGACCACCGAGCTGAAAAACTATGCCGGTGATGGTGCCTATCTGGCGATCTATTTAACTAACGCAGCAGGCCAGTACCAGGAGACGTTATGGATCGCTGGGCAGAAGTCAAAATATTACAAACATTTGAGCGGCTGGGCGCGTGGCAGTGGTCTGCGCACCAGCGAATATGACGTACTGACCGGCGCCAGCGTTACCAGCGGCAAGACCTTAACGGTAACTCTTGATCTGGCTGATGCTTTTATTGATACGGGTTTTCAGTTGCGCGTGGACTCGTCGGTGGAGGATATGCGCGACCATCGCAACGATGTTGTTGTGCCATTAACCAGCGAAGGTGCCGGTAAGCCTGTCAATGGCAACGGCTACGTCAAAACCTTCACTTACTCGTTTTAAGCGGCTGATAGGGAGCGCTGCCATGCTACGTAAATTTCACTCTTGGTCTGGCTTGATGGCAGTGTTTCTGGTTGTGCTGCTCTCCATTACGGGTGCGGTTCTATCGGTCTATCCGTTGTTGGAGCGCACACAAGCCAAGGTAGCGGGCACAGCTTCGATCAGCGTTGCCGAGTTAACCGGCAAGTTGGCGTCTCGCTACCCGGGAGCGGAGCAGATACAGCGAAGCCCCTCGGGAAGCATTATTGTCTATTTTAGCGACGGCGAGCGGACCGGGGCTGATCTGATCAATCCGCTAACGGGGACAACGATCGGGGCTTATTCAACCTCACCTACTAGGGTCTGGATAAAAAACCTGCATCGATCATACCTGCTTGATACGCCCGGCCGGGTTGGCGCGGGTATCGGTGCGCTTCTTATGCTGCTGTTGACGATTTCAGGCGCCTTCATGCTGGCCAACCGGCTTGGCGGTTGGCGTCACATTGTTCGACCGCTTCAAGGCTCTTTGAGGCAGCGCTTACACTGTCAGGTGGGGCGGATAGCTGTGCTTGGTCTATTGCTATCGGCCATCACCGGCCTGTATATGTCAGCGGTGACCTTTGAGTTGATACCCGAGTATCAATCCGCTGAGCCCGCTTTTCCAGAAAATGTAAATGGCGGGGTGCCGGCATCAACGGACACCCTTGCGGCATTAAAAGCCATCCCTGTGACCGAGCTTAGAGAGTTGGTTTATCCGTATCCGCAAGATCGCAATGATGTTTATTCAATCACAACCCATCAGGGTAGCGGGTTTGTTGATCAGTCAACAGGACACTTACTCTCCTACCAACCTTACGGCAGCAAGCAGAAACTCTACGAGTTCATCTACATGCTGCACACCGGCGAAGGACTCTGGTGGCTCGGATTACTACTCGGCCTGAGTGCACTCATTGTGCCGCTGATGGCATGGACCGGTATCCAGGTTTGGTGGAGTCGTAAACAATCGGCCACGACGATCAACAATAATACCGCCCCCCGTCTTGCAGACACCCTGATACTGGTTGGCAGCGAGGGCAACAGTACCTGGGGTTTTGCCAAGACCCTGCATGATGCACTTAACCTGGCTGGATATCTCGTCCACAGCACCTCTATGAACAGTCTTGCGAGCAATTACCCGCATGCGCAACGGCTGTTTATCCTCACCTCAACCTATGGCGATGGCGATGCGCCGGCCTCGGCCAACCGGTTCCTGGCGCGGCTCGAGAAGAGCACCAAGATACCCGAACTCCCGGTTGCCGTGCTGGGTTTCGGTGATCGGCAATTCCCCCAGTTCTGCCGGTTCGCGAAAGATGTCGAGGCGGCGCTGAGCGCCAGGGGTTGGCCGCAGTTGCTGCCGCTCGATACCATCAACCGGCAATCGCCGCAGGAGTTCGCCCGCTGGGGCAACGCGGTGGCCAAGGTGATCGATACCGAGCTGACGCTGGTGCACACCCCGACTCACCCACGCAGCACCACCCTGGAGCTCGTCGAGCGGGTGGATTACGGTGCCGACGTGCAGGCCTCGACTGCCGTGCTGCGCTTCAAGGCAGCTGAGGGCGGCGGCAAAGACCTGCTGAGCCGTTTCCTGGGACGCACCGGCCTGCCGCATTTTGAGGCTGGCGATCTGGTCGGCATCCTGCCGCCGGGCAGCAGCGTGCCGCGTTTCTATTCCCTGGCCTGCGCGTCGAAGGATGCCATGCTGGAGATTTGCGTGCGTCAGCATCTCGGCGGCCTATGCTCGAATTTCCTCCATGCGTTAGCCGTGGGCGACACCATCGAGGCCTTCATCCAGCTCAATCCGGGCTTCCGTCCCGCCTCTGGCAAGGCGCCGATAGTGCTGATCGGCGCGGGCACCGGCATCGGACCGCTGGTCGGTTTCATCCGCCACAACAAAGCGCATCACCCCATGCACCTCTATTGGGGCGGCCGTAGTCCACAGTCCGACTTCCTCTATGAGCCTGAATTGAACAGCTATCTCGAGGACAAGCGGCTGACAGCGCTGAACGCCGTCTTCTCCCGCGTCAGCGAGCACTCCTATGTGCAGGACAAGATCGCCGTGGATGGCGCGGAACTACGTCGATTGATTGAGAAGGGCGCACAGATCCTGGTGTGTGGTGGTCGGAACATGGCAAGCAGCGTTATGGCGGCGCTGGACGAAATCATCGCCCCGCTTGGCATGGACGTGCTAACGCTCAAGGCCCAGGGACGTTACCGCGAAGATGTTTATTAGCTGGTTCACTGATCGAATTCGCTAGGGAAGTATGGCTGCTTCAGTCAACCAGTTGCTGACTTCAGAAAGACCTTTCTAGTGAAGCCATGGCGCTCCAGAAGATGACGGGATTTTACAATGGTAGAATGATCGGAAACCAGTCCATCCAGTGACAGACCGAGCTATGGGGAACTAAGCGGACACTCGCTGTCTTGAGCCATGAGTGACTCTAGTCGGCCCATAGTCGTCACTTGTGGCCTGCGAACACAGCAATCGATCCAGCCCACCAGGATCGATAAAGCGGACGCTGATTTTGCTGTTCTTTACGTCTGGTAATGGTAGAGGCTGCGACAGAACGGACGTGACGCTAGACTAAAGAACTCATGAAGCGTATTTATATCTGTAGGAATAGTGACTAAAACAACAGGTCTTACAGCGCGTAGTTACGCTTTGAGATAGGCAAAAGACAACTTGACCCCACTAGTTCGTTTTCACCCCAGGTTGATTGAGCTTATTACAAGAGACACAAATAGCTTTGCGAGTTATTGAACAGGTACGGCTCAGACATCTACTGGACGATGTGCAGTTCTAGCTAGGTTGTGATACCTATGCGTCCATGGAAACAGTCGTAAGGCTGCACTATAAGCGGGTAAGAATTCGGAGCAGCTAGAGGCGCTTCATAAGTGCCTAGAAGTGGATTAAGACTAGCAGTCTAATGCGAATAAAACTATTAAGGTCTGAAAGAATATATTGAGTGATTTGCTTATAAAATCGTTATAAAACAACAAGGACAACAAATGGATTTGAGTATTAATGATTTTGATTTTCTAGATGGGTTTGAGCACTTAGACTCATATTTTATAGATGAGTATAATATGAATAAGCTGGATTTATTCGTGCTTAAGATTAATTCAAATGAGTTTAATTACAGCACTTTAAAGGATAGCTTGCTTGATCCATTAATAGACTTTTCGTTATCAAGGCAGGTCAGAGAAAAGTATGCTAACAAGCCAGGAACATTGGCGAAAAAGGCTAAAGAAAAATTTATTGATTATCTAAATAATAAAGGTGAGCTTGGTGAGCTGCTTTTATATTGCTTTTTAGAATCACACCTTAACGCTCCAAAGATCTTGTCTAAACTTGAGTTGAAAACATCAACTAGCCACTATGTAAATGGTGCAGATGGGGTTCATTTTTTAAAATTAGAAAATGGCGATTTCCAACTTATTTTTGGTGAGTCTAAAACGATTGTTGGATTAACTGCTGCGTTATCTGATGCTTTTAAGTCAATTCATGAGTTTAAAAATGAAGTTAATTCAAAAGGCGATAAGAAAAGTGGGCTGCCCTATGAAAAAGCTCTGATTAGTGATCATTTGAGTAAGGAGGTATTTACTAAAGAGGAAATGGAATTCGTTGAGTCGATAATATACCCGACTAGGAAAAACTCATTTGAAGTTGATGATGCGTTTGGTATTTTTGCAGGATATGAAATATATATTAGTGATGATGAGAGGAAACTTCCAAATAACAAATTTAGAGAGCTTGTAAAGGGTAAGGTGAAAATTGAGGTTGAGAGTAAGTTCTCTCACATATTAAGAAAAATAGATGAGTACAAGTTGTACGGGCATAATTTTTATATCTACATTTTGCCATTTACGGACTTAGATCAAACAAGAAAAGATATTCAGAGAGGAATCTCTCAATGACTATTTTTGAAAAGCTATCTTTAAAAGCTATAAATGATGATTATTTTGAAGAATTGTACTACAAGGCAGAGTTGATTTACGCTAATACTTTTTTTCAAGTTGATTGCAGCAAGCTGGATGATAAAGAGGTAGTAGATCTACTTAGGTTTTCTGACATCCTATCTCGGTCAAATAACGTAGAAGCACAAAATAAAGCGTACAAAATAATTAGCCTTCTTGTCGATGATTATAAAGACGAGACGTTCTTTAGAACAGTTGCCAATTCTGTTTTTGTTAAGTTGGGTAATTTTCCCGCTATAGAATACATTGGAAAATATTCTCAAGAATCTGATGGCGCTTCTGTTGAGTTGGCATTGGAAAAATCTGTAAAAGAAACATTTCAGAAAGTGCATGCAAGTGACTATGTTTTTACAGATGCTCAGTATCAAATATTTGAGAGTTTGAAGTGTAATAATCATTTTAGCTTCTCTGGCCCTACATCCCTAGGGAAGTCGTTTATTATTAATGCATTCATTAGGTATCTTGTAGATGAGCACAAAGGAACTGATAATATAATAATATTAGTACCAACGAGAGCTTTGATAAATCAAACGGTCATTAATTTAAAGAAAGAATTTTCATCTATTGAAAATTATAAAATATTAGCTCACCCTGCTGTTTCTGAACCATTTAAAACAGATAAGATGCACTATATTTTTGTTTTTACACCTGAGAGATTAGTTGCATATCTATCAGACGGTAATAATCCGAAGATTGATTATTTGTTTGTAGATGAAGCTCAAAAAATAATTTCAGAGAAAGACTCAAGAAGTCCTCTTTATTACCATGCGATACTCCAGGCAGAGCGGAAAAGTATAAAGCTATATTTTGCATCTCCAAACATTCCTAACCCTGAAGTTTTTCTTCAATTATTTGAAAAAAGCACTGATGAATCTATCAGTGTTAAAAGTTCTCCAGTGGCTCAGAATCGTTTTTTCATAGATCTTGTGGAAAAAAAATCAATGATGTTTTCGGACGTCAATGATGAAAGTTATATCGATTTAAATTTCGAAATAGATGATTTCAATTTTTGGTTGAAGAAGTTAAGTGCCAACCAAAAAAGCATCGTTTATTGCAATACTAAAGTAGACACGATTCAATATGCTTTGTCTTTCGCAAAGACATTGCCAGACAAGAATGATGACAAGATTGATGAGGTAATATCTATAATCGAAGAACACTTACATAAAAGATACTACCTGATAGATTGCTTAAAAAAGGGGGTAGCATTTCATTTTGGCAACCTTCCCCAAAGAATTAGAGAAAAAGTAGAAATTCTTTTTTCAGATAAAGCAATAGATTATATGTTCTGTACGTCTACCTTGCTTGAAGGTGTAAATCTTCCAGCAAAAAATATTTTCATTTTAAACAATGCGATAGGATTAACAAAGTTCTCTGATATTGATTTCTGGA
>CAXBEA010000072.1:0-19713 GCA_963974645.1 uncultured Neptunomonas sp.
ACAGCAGGGGTCATCAGATCACCGGTAGTAGTTAACGCCGCCAGAAGGCAGGGGTAAAGAGGACCAGCAGGGTGAACACCTCGAGTCGACCCAGGAGCATAGAGAAGCAGAGGATCCATTTGGCGGTATCGCTTAGGTTGCCGTAATGGGCAGCCACATCGCCAAGTCCTGGGCCCAGGTTATTGAGGGTTGCACCCACCGCCGTCCAGGCGGTGACCTGATCCAAACCAGTGCCCAGCAAGGCGACCAGCATGATTACGAACACGATCAGGTAAACCGAGAAAAACCCCCACACGGCCTCGGCGACCCGGTCTGGAATTGATCTGTTTCCCAGTTTGATCGGAATCACGGCGCTGGGGTGAAGTAATCGAGTAACTTCCCGCATCCCCTGTTTGAGGATGATCAGGACCCGGATCACTTTCATTCCGCCACCGGTTGACCCGGCGCAACCACCGGCAAAGGCGGCGATAAATAACACGAAGGGCAGCATCGTTGGCCATTGAGCGAAGCTGGCGGTAGCAAAACCTGTGGTGGTGGCAATAGAGACCACCTGGAACAGGGCGTTTCGCAGTGCGCTGATACCGCTAAAGGTTTCAGTCAGCAGCAATACCAGGGTGCAGAAGACTGTAACCCCTAGGAGGATGTTCAGATAAAAGCGAAATTCTGGATCTGACCAGTAATGGAGCAAACTTCTGTTTTTCCAGGCGCTGAAATGCAGGGCAAAATTGACCGCGGAGATCATCATAAAGAAGATCGCTATCGCCTCGATAACCGGGCTGTTGAAGTAGCCCATGCTGTCGTCATGGGTAGAGAAGCCGCCAATCGCTACCGTCGAAAAGCTATGACAGATCGCATCGAAGGGGGTCATTCCTGCCAGCCAGTAGCCCAGCGCGCAGGCAATTGTCAGCGACAGATAAATATACCAGAGTGCCTTGGCGGTCTCGGTAATCCGTGGCGTTAATTTGGAATCCTTGACCGGTCCTGGAGTTTCCGCTCGGTACAGCTGCATGCCACCGATCCCCAGCATCGGCAGAATTGCGACCGCCAGGACAATGATCCCCATGCCGCCGAACCACTGCAGTTGTTGCCGATACCAGAGAATGGATTTGGGTAACAGATCGATGCCGGTGATCACCGTAGCGCCGGTAGTGGTTAGTCCGGACATCGATTCAAATACCGCATCGACAACTGATAAGTGTGGGGTCGCAGAGATGATCAGTGGAATTGAACCGAACAGCCCCAGTACCGTCCAAAACAGTACCGTGATCAGGAAGCCATCGCGGGTACGCAGATCATGGCGGACCTTATAGAAGGGCAGCCAAGTGATGAAACCGGTGACCAGGGTGATTCCGAAGGCAATCAGAAAGGGTAGCGAGGCGCCATCAACATAGATCAGCGATACGGCCACAGGGGGCAGCATGCTGAAGCTGAAGAGCATCATCAGGATGCCAAGAATGCGCAATATGACGCGAAAATGCATGTTCGGCAGCGCTCCTTGGCAGACTTAGAAAAAGGTTAGGCCGACTTGGAATAGCCGTTCCACATCCGCGATGCGGCGCTTGTCGATCAGGAACAGAATTACGTGATCACCGTTTTCAACCACCACATCATCGTGCGCGATCAGTACCTGGTCGTTACGCACGATGGCGCCGATGGTTGTCCCTGAGGGAAGGTCGATATCCTCAATGGCGCGGCCGACAACTTTGGAGGTGCGCTTGTCGCCGTGGGCAATCGCCTCCATCGCTTCGGCGGCGCCTCGGCGAAGCGAGTGAACATTCACAACGTCACCGCGTCTGACATGGGTCAGAAGACTGCCGATCGTCGCTTGCTGGGGTGAAATCGCAATGTCGATCACGCCACCCTGTACCAGATCGACATAAGCGGGGTTGTTGATCAGCGTCATTACGGTTCTGGCCCCTAGTCGTTTGGCCAGCATCGAGGCCATGATATTGGCTTCGTCATCGTTGGTCAGGGCGCAGAATACATCGGTACCTTCGATGTTTTCTTCCAGTAACAACTCCTGATCAGAGGCATTGCCCTGGAGCACGATGGTGTTCTCCAGCTCATTGGCGAGGGTGGTGCAGCGCTTGAGATTACGCTCGAGGATTTTGACCTGAAAATTGTTTTCCAGACTCCGGGCAAGGCCTGCACCTATGTTGCCACCGCCAGCGATGATGATTCGTCGGTAAGGTCTGTCGAGTCGGCGCAATTCGCTCATAACCGACATGATGTCTTTACGCGCGGCGATGAAAAACACCTCGTCGTCGGCTTCGATAATCGTATCGCCCTGGGGAATGATCGGGCTCCCTTTACGGAAGATTGCGGCCACCCGGGTCTCGACTTTGGGCATATGGGTGCGCAGAAAAGCGATCTCGTGGCCAACCAGCGGTCCGCCATAAAACGCCTTTACCGCGACCAGTTGCGCCCTGCCGTCGGCAAAGTCGAGTACCTGGAGCGCACCGGGGTGCTGAATCAATCGCTTGATATGTTGGGTAACCAGTTGTTCGGGGCTGATCAAGACGTTGATCGGGATGGCCTTGTCGGAAAATAGCCGGTCTTTTTGGGCCAGAAAATCATGACCGCGAATTCGGCCGATACGGGTCGGGGTATGGAAAATCGAGTAGGCTACCTGACAAGCCACCATGTTGACGGTGTCCGAGTTGGTGACCGCGATCAGCATATCAGCATCTTCGCCACCGGCCTGCTGGAGGATATCCGGCGAGGCGCCTTGGCCTTCGAGGGTGCGGATATCGAGCCGATCCTGGAGTTCGCGCAGCCGCGCACCATCGGTATCGATGATGGTGATGTCATTGGCTTCGTTGGCGAGATTCTCTGCCAGGGTAGCACCGACCTGGCCGGCGCCCAGAATAATGATCTTCATCGTTTAGAGGCCGTCCTGGTCGTGAATAGCCGGGCTATCCGTTGTCTTGGTCGGCGCCGCCTTGGTAAGCTCAGTCTTGGTAAGAGCGGCCTTGTTCAGAACGGCCTTGTTCAAAACGGCATAGTAGAAACCGTCGTGTCCACCTGGCTGCGGGAAGAGTTGTCGCCCCGCCGGGCGTGCTAGCCCCCAGCGGGCCTCGATCGGCAACTCACTGGCATCGGCTTGCTGGGCCAAAAAGGCTGTAATAACCCGCTCATTTTCTTCAGGTAACACCGAGCAGGTGGCATACACCAGCCGTCCTCCCGGTTTTAACATCGGCCACAGGTTGGCGAGGATCCGCCCCTGCAGTTGTGCCAGGGTAGTTATGTCCTCGGGGCGACGCAGAAGTTTAATATCGGGATTGCGACGGATCACCCCGGTGGCCGAGCAGGGCGCATCCAGGAGAATGCGGTCAAATTGCTCAGCATCCCACCAGTTGTCGCTAGCTGCGTCTGCCGCCAGCAATTGACAGCTCAGGTTGAGCCGGTCTAGATTCTGTTGCACCCGCGCCAGTCGCGTATCGCTAATATCCAGCGCCAGACACCGCGCCAACTCGGGCTGGCGTTCGAGCAGGTGGCAGGTCTTGCCTCCTGGGGCGGCGCAGGCATCGAGAATCCGCTCGCCAGCGGCGGCTTCAAGCAACCCTGCGGCCAGTTGGGCGGCTTCATCCTGAACGCTGACGAGCCCCTGAGAAAAGCCGGGCAGCTGCAGTACATCGACAGCCTGGGTGAGGGTAATGCCATCTTCTGAAAACGGGCAGAGGGAGAAGAGGATGCCCGCTTGCTGAAGCTGTTCACTGTAGCCCTGGCGGGTGACCCGGCCCTGGTTAACGCGCAGCGTCATCGGCGCCTGCTGATTATTCTGGGCCAGAATATCTTCTGCCAGTTGCGGCCAGGCTTTATATAGTTTGCCGATCAGCCAGGCGGGGTGGGCGTGCTGGTATTCGGGTTGGCGGCTCAGGGCGTCGGCCAGCTCTGATTGGCGTCGCTGGAAATTGCGCAGGATGCCGTTGATTAGCCCTTTCGCCCAAGGCTTTTTGAGTTTCGCGGTGACCTGAACGGTTTCGCTGATGGCGGCATGTGCCGGAATCCTAGTGTAGCCCAGCTGGTACAGACCGAGCAGGATCAGCGCCTGTATATCCAGATCCTTGCGCTTAAGCGGCTTGGGCATCAGCTCGGCGGCGATCAGCTGCAGTCGAGGCATAAATCTCAGCGTGCCGTAACAGAGCTCGCGCAGTAACGGGTGTTCATGTTCAGCCAGATTCTCAAGCTGCGGCGGCAGTGTCGAGGCAAGGGATCCATCCTGTTTCAGAATCGGGCTGAGGGCGCGTACCGCCTGCAGGCGGACACTCATAAGGGCTCAGCGCTGAAACGATTGCCGGGGCGGAACAGATCTTGACGTGACTTGAGCAACTCCGAAACCGCTAGCTGGCGGCCGCCGGGTAGCTGTAGGTGGGTCAGTTGCAAGATCCCCGAACCTGTTGCTACCAGCAGGCCCTGGTTGTCTGCGCCGATAATACTGCCAGCCGACTGTTCGGCAACGCCCGCGTGCAGTGTGGCATTCCAGATGCCTACCCGCTGGCCATTGAGGTAGCTGAAAGCGACCCGGGTTGGGCTGAGTCCACGAATCTGGCGACAGAGGGCGGTTGCGCTGCGGCCCCAGTCCAGCTCGCGGTCAGCTTTGAGCAGTTTGTGGGCATAGTTTGCTTGCTCAGGGTCCTGCGCGGTTGCGATCGCGCTACCCTCGGCCAGTTGCTCGAGGGTCTGTAATAGTGCTTTGGTGCCCAACCCCTGAAGCCGGTCGTGGAGTTTTCCGCCGGTATCATCCGCTTTGATCGGACAGCGCAGGATTGTCAGCATCGCCCCGGTATCCAGCCCTTCATCCATCTGCATGATGGTGACCCCGGTTTCGGTATCTCCGGCCATCAGGGCGCGCTCTATGGGGGCGGCTCCGCGCCAGCGAGGCAGCAGCGAGGCATGGATATTGATGCAGCCGAGCCGGGGGATATCGAGTACGGCTTTAGGTAGCAGCAGTCCGTAGGCGACCACGACCATCAGGTCTGCTTTAAAAGCGGCCAGTTGTTGCTGCTCCGGTGCACTTTTAAGGCTCTCGGGTTGGTAGACGACAATGCCGCTCTCATGCGCCAGTTGTTTAACCGGGCTGGGAAGCAGTTTTTTTCCTCGCCCTGAGGGTCGGTCGGGCTGGGTGTAGACGGCGACGACCTGGTGTCGGCTATTGATCAGAGCTTCGAGGTTGGCAGCCGCAAACTCGGGTGTGCCAGCAAAAATGATGCGCAGTGGCGAATCTGACATGCTAAGGCCTTATCTCAAACAGGCTAGGTGGATAGGGTGCCTGGGATGTTTTCGATTATCAGGCCAGCTCTTCCTGACGGTGTTTCTTCTCGAGCTTCTTGCGAATGCGATTACGCTTCAGCGGTGATACATAATCGACAAACAGCTTACCTTCGAGGTGATCCAGCTCATGTTGAATGCAGACGGCTAACAGATCCTTGGCCTCGAGTGTGAAGGGCACGCCATCACGCCCCAGGGCTTTGACGAGGATGTGATTGGCACGCTCGACGGTCTCGTAATAGCCCGGTACAGAGAGGCAGCCTTCCTCAGACTGCTCACGCTCATCGTCGAGAATCTCGATCTCCGGGTTGATCAATACCAACCCTTCGCTGCGATCCTCGCTCAGATCGAGGACGACCAAGCGCTGATGGACGTTGACCTGGGTTGCCGCCAAACCGATGCCTGGGGCGGCGTACATGGTTTCAAACATGTCGTCTATCAGCGTTAGAAGCTTGGCATCAATGCTTGTAACGGCTACAGCACGGGTGCGCAAGCGAGGGTCTGGAAACTCAAGGATATCTAGTAAGGCCATAATAAAACAACGGATTAAAAGCGAATAAAGGGGGGTAGATCTGCGCCGATTGAGGCGTAAAGGCTATTATACTGTTTACTTCTGTACATTCCATAGCAAGAATACAGGGTTAAGCAGTGCGTCCGGAGGCCTTTGTGGTCTTTTGCCTAGAATAATCGATGGATTATTCTAGGCTGTAGCCGGTTTGTTTTTGGCCGATACCCTGAAACCTTATGCTGGGTTTCACCCAAGATCTGTCTAAAAGGGATTTACTATGAGAAAACTGTTGTTCGCCATCGCTGCATCCCTGCTGGTTATGACCAGTGCTTGGGCGGATCGCATCGAGCTGGCTGATAGCCATCCCGATCAGCATGTTGTGGTTAAGGGCGATACCCTGTGGGACATCTCTGCGCAGTTTCTCAAGAGCCCCTGGCTCTGGCCAAAGGTCTGGAGTGTTAACCCCCAGATCGATAACCCCCATCTGATCTATCCCGGCGATATTATTTATCTGGTCTATGTCGACGGTCAGCCGCAACTAAGGCTCAAGCGTGGCCCTCGCAAGCTGTCCCCCGGGATTCGCCGCACCCCCTTGGCGCAGGCGATCCCCGCCATCCCTTTGCAGGATATCAAGAGTTTTCTCTCCGATAGCCTGATTATGGATCGCGAATCTCTAGAAGCGGCGCCTTATGTGATTGCGGGTGTCAGCGAGCGGATCGTATCCGGTGCTGGTGACAAGGTTTATGCGCGCGGTGTGCTGAGCGACGAAGAGCAGGGCCAGCAGTTTTTTGGTATCTATCGCCCCTCTCGTGTTTATACCGATCCGGAAACGAATGAAGTGCTGGGCTTTGAATCCCAGAGTATAGGTAACGGCTATCTGCAAGCGTTGGATGCTGATGTGCTGACGCTGAAGCTAAAGCACACCTCGCAGGAGGTCCGAATCATGGACCGGGTAATGCCAACGCCCGAAGCGGCGATTCAATCGGTGTTCCATCCTTCGGCAACCGATGAGCCGATCAAAGGGCGTATTCTTTCGGTGCTAAAAGGTGTGGATAAAATCGGCCAGTTTGATGTAATCGCTATCAATAAGGGTAAGCGAGAAGGAATTAAAGCAGGCAACGTCTTCTACGTTTATAAGCAGGGCGAGACCGTGGTTGACCCCGTGACCAAAGAACCTATTAGCCTACCTGCCGAGCGCGCCGGTCTGGTGATGGTCTTTAATGTATTCGAGAAGCTCAGCTACGCGCTGGTGATGCGGGCTGAAAACAGTCTGGCGGTTATGGATGAGATTCGCTCGCCACGATAACCTCTCCTCTCCGGTTAAACAGCTTTGAGTAAACCGCAGTTGATCAAGGATGATCTATGCTTCCAACCTCTCTACAGATGCAACCGCAGCAGTACTACTGGCTGCGGCTGAACCAGATCCCCGGCTTAGGTCCAGTCAGGCTTAAGCAGCTCTGGCAGCGGTTTGGCACGGCCGAGGCGATTCTGAATGCCCCTTCCCAATGCCTGGCCGAACTTGGAATGCGCCGTTCGATCATCGATGCGCTGATGGGATCTGCTGTTCCAGCATCCTCAACATCTTCTGCCCTTAGTATCACGACTATTGAGGCTATAGATCTCTGGCTGACCGATCCGCAGCATCATCTGCTAACCCTGGAGGATCCGGGTTACCCCGAAGCGCTCCGGCAGATCGCCGATCCGCCGCCGTTGCTGTATCTCCTGGGTGATGCAGAGCTGTTGAATCTGCCTCAGATTGCCCTGGTGGGGAGTCGTAATGCCACCGCCCAGGGGCTGGAGAACAGTTATGCCTATAGCCGTTATCTGTCGGCGCATGGACTGATCCCCACCAGTGGCCTGGCGCTGGGTATCGATGCCGCGGCGCATGCCGGTGGCTTGGATGGGCTCGGGCTAACGGTGGCGGTCTTGGGAACGGGCGTGGATCGGGTCTATCCCGCTCGGCATCAACGATTGGCACAGCAGATTGTTGAACAGGGGGGCGTGTTGGCCTCAGAGCTGGGGTTGGGAACGCCACCGATGGCGCAAAACTTCCCTAAGCGTAACCGCATTATCAGTGCCTTGAGTCTGGGGGTAGTGGTTGTGGAGGCTGCCTTGAAAAGTGGTTCGCTGATTACCGCAAGGCAGGCGCTGGAGCAGGGGCGAGAGGTCTTTGCCCTGCCAGGTTCGATCCATAATCCGCTGAGTAAGGGGTGCCATAGCTTGATCCGCCAAGGGGCCCTGTTGGTCGATTCGGCGGAGCAGGTCCTTCAGGAGTTGGCACCGCAGCTCGCCTGTTTCGATGTTAGCGGATTACCTGCTGCTACAGGGGTTAGGGTAATAGGGGCGACAAACGAGCGTTCTGAGGCCAATGATCAGGCGTTATCAAGGCTGTCTACCACCGAGAAGAAGCTGTTGCAGGCAACGGGTTACGAAACGACCTCGCTGGACCGGCTGGTGCTGCGCTCAGGGCTGTCGATCGCGCAGGTGCAAACAGAGCTTCTGTCTCTAGAGCTGGACGGTTGGGTTACGGCGGTAGCAGGAGGCTATCAGCGCAGCGCTCGCTGAGAACAGCAATCGATGAAAAGCCCTCACTTGAAAGCGTTGCCTGACTAAGGTAGCTTTCCGCCCTTAGATTTTGTTCCTCCTTCTTTTGCCATGCAGAGGTCTTTTATGTCCAAGCCATTTATCGCGATCCTTATGGGTTCAGATTCCGATCTTCCTATCATGGAAGCGTCAACGGCAGTATTGAAGCAGCTGGATATCCCCTTTGAAATGAAAATTTCTTCGGCACATCGCACCCCTGTGGCAACCCACGACTATGTAGTGGATGCGGACAAGCGGGGCTGTGTGGCCTTTATCTGTGCGGCGGGGATGGCTGCGCACCTAGCCGGTGCTGTCGCTGCGAATACCCTCAAGCCGGTGATTGGGGTGCCGATCAACTCATCCTTGGATGGCTTAGATGCGCTGCTGGCAACCGTGCAGATGCCGGGTGGCATTCCGGTAGCGACTGTGGCCATTGGTAAAGCAGGTGCTAAGAACGCAGCTTACCTGGCAGCCCAGATCATGGCGACCGCCGATCCGGCCCTAGCACAGCGATTAATTGCCGAGCGTCGTGCCAATACCGACGAGGTCCTGGCTAAGGACCGGGCGCTGCAAGAACGTTTGGCCAACAGCTGATTAACGGGTTTTGATCAACCACTGGCAGCTTAAGCAAGCTGTCTCCGCCCTGCATCAGGGCGGAGTGATCGGTTATCCAACCGAGGCAGTTTGGGGCTTGGGTTGTGATCCTTTTCAGGCTGAGGCTGTTGAGCGCTTGCTGCGGTTAAAACAGCGCCCGGTGGAGAAAGGTTTGATCCTAGTTGCTGCCAGCATGGAGCAACTGCAGCCCTTGTTGCGCGCACTAAGCCGTGCCCAGCGAGCTGAGCTGGAACTGAGCTGGCCAGGTCCCACGACCTGGTTAGTGCCTGATCCGGATGGCCTTATTCCTCCGTGGATAAAAGGCCAACATACAAGCGTTGCGGTGAGAGTGAGTGCTCACAACCAAGTTGCTACGCTGTGCAAGGCCTTCGGTGGGCCGCTGGTATCGACCTCGGCCAATCTGGCTGGAATAGAGGCTGCGCGTAGCGCGATCGAAGTCAGGCAGGCGTTCGGACATCAGCTCGACTTTTTACTCTCGGGGACGCTGGGTGGACAGGAGCATCCCTCGGTAATTCGTGATTTAAGCAGTGGCAGAGTGTTGCGCTGAAGCAGATTCGAGCCCTAGCCGCTATTTATAACGGATTATTCGCCCATAACTATTCGTCCATAATTATTCATCCATAACTATTCATCCATAATTACACATACACCATTACAGGAGTGCCTAGATGGCTGCCGTCGATATTCAACCCGTGGTGGAATTCATGCAGCAGCTGCAGGATCAGATCTGTAGCAAGCTGGAGGCTGTCGATGCTAGGGCGACCTTTCAGCAAGAAAGCTGGGACAAACCCAGCGGCGGCGGTGGTCGTTCGCGGATGATGACCGAAGGTGCGGTGTTCGAAAAAGGCGGGGTTAACTTCTCCCATGTCCAGGGTGAGAATATGCCCGGATCGGCCACGGCGCATCGTCCCGAACTGGCGGGTCGGAGTTACCAGGCTGTTGGCGTATCGCTGGTGATGCACCCCGAAAATCCCTATGTCCCGACTTCGCACGCCAATATCCGGTTTTTTATCGCCGAAAAAGAGGGTGAGGAGCCGATCTGGTGGTTTGGTGGCGGCTTCGATCTGACCCCCTGCTACGGCTATGAACAGGATTGCCGCGATTGGCATCGGACCTCCAAGGCGATCTGTGACCGTTTTGGCCCCGAGCTATACCCAAAATACAAAGACTGGTGTGATCGTTATTTCTATCTCAAACACCGGGATGAACCGCGTGGCATCGGCGGGCTATTTTTTGATGACCTGAATCAGCCCGATTTCGATTGCTGCTTCGACTTCGTCAAGGCGATCGGCGAGGGCTATCTGAATGCGTATTTACCGCTGGTCGAGCGCCGTAAAGACACCCCTTACGGAGAGGCTGAAAAACGTTTTCAGCGTTACCGTAGGGGCCGCTACGTGGAGTTTAATCTGGTCTTTGATCGCGGCACTTTGTTTGGTTTGCAGTCGGGTGGTCGTACTGAGTCGATACTGATGTCGCTGCCACCTGAGGTGCGTTGGGAGTATGGCTACCAAGCAAAACCGGGTAGCGCTGAAGCGCGGCTGACCGAGTATTTTTTGCAACCGCGCGACTGGCTGGCCGAGGCATAGACGATGACCGATCAATACGCCGTTATCGGCAATCCGATCAGCCACAGCAAATCGCCCGCTATCCATCGGCTGTTTGCGCAGCAGTGCGATCAGGATCTGGGGTACGAAACGCTCGAGGCACCGCTGGATGGTTTTACCCAGGCGGTGCTGACTTTCTTCGCTAAGGGGGGAAGCGGGCTCAATGTCACCGTACCCTTTAAAGAGCAGGCCTGGAGCCTGGTCAGCAGTCTGACCCCCCGGGCGCGTCTGGCGGGGGCGGTGAATACCCTGTATCGCGACGAGGCGGGGCAGCTGTGCGGCGATACCACCGATGGCGTGGGGCTGGTTCGGGATCTTATCCACAATCATCGGGTAACTATCGAGTCCAAGCGGGTGTTGGTCCTGGGTGCAGGGGGCGCCGTGCGCGGGGTATTGGAGCCCTTACTGCAGCAGCGCCCGCAGCAGCTGCTGGTGGCTAATCGCACTGCGGCTAAAGCGCAGCAGCTGGCACAGATCTTTGCCGGCCAGGGGCCAATTGCGGGCTGTGGTTTTGATGCGATCAACGGCGCGTTCGACCTGATCATCAATGGCACCTCTGCCAGTTTGCAAGGCGAATTGCCGCCATTACCTCCCGGGGTGCTGGCGGCCAACGGCTGTTGTTACGACCTGATGTACGGCGTAGAACCGACCCCCTTTATGCGTTGGGCGCAGCAGCAGGGAGCCGCTGCGGTGATCGATGGCCTGGGAATGCTGGTCGAGCAAGCGGCTGAATCCTTCCAGATCTGGCGCTCTGTGCGTCCGCAGACAGCCCCGGTGATTGCCGACGTGCGGAAAAAACTCCTGCGTTGATAACCCTTTAGCTTGCCTCCCAGGACAGCGCTTGATATTTATGGAGACAATAGAAATGCCTGTGGAGGTAAACATGGATTCTGCTACCCGGCTCGATATCGACCAGCTGTACCGTACCTGCAACCCTGAGCTGTTGCCGTTCAAAACTACCGAGACCCTGGAGGATTTTACCGGCATCTACGGTCAGGAGCGGGCGGTCGAGGCGATGGAGTTCGGGATGGGGATGCACCGGCCCGACTACAACCTGTTTGTGATGGGCCATTCACAAAGTGGCCGCTTCTCCTTTGTGATGGACACCCTCAAGCGTCAGGCGAAGAAGGCCAAAAAACCGCTGGACTGGTGTTATCTCAACAATCTAACCGATCTGCGCCATCCCCAGGCGTTCTATTTTGCACCCGGCAAGGGCGCTGTTTTCAAAAGTGATATTCAGAGCCTGCTTGAATCGATGGCCTCAGAGCTGCCTGCAGCGTTCGAAAATCCAAGCTACCAGCGGGCCAAAAGCCGCATCGAGCGAGATTTTAACAAGCTCTACGACCTGGCCCTGGAGCAGGTTGAAAATAGAGCCAGGAGTAAGAGCATCGCCCTGTATCGGGATGCCGGAAGCGTCGGTTTTACCCCGGTGTTGGATGGCCAAGCGATGGATGAGGCGGCGTTCTCTCAGCTAGAAGAGGCGCAGCGTAATCAGGTCAATGCCGATATTGACGAGCTGGAAGAGTTTCTTAACGAATCACTCACCAGCCTGCCGCAGTGGCGTCGTGAAGCCAACGAGAAGCAGAAAAAACTCGAGCATACGACGGCGCGTTCGGCGATGAACCCGGTGTTTCAGCCGCTGAAAGAGAAGTACGCCTCCCAGCCAAGGGTGGTGGGTTATCTTAGCCAGATGGAGCTTGAGTTGGTCCGGCAGGCCGCAGAGCTGACCGGTGATGACAAGGTGATCGATGACCGCACCCATGCCACCAGGCTGGCGCAGTTGGAGCAGCAGTTCGGGGTCAATATGATCGTCGATCATCAGAAGACCAAGGGGTTGCCGGTTGTTTTCGAAGCCCACCCCAGTTACGACAACCTGTTTGGGCGGGTTGAGTACAGCTCCGAAATGGGCGCGATGGTGACTAACTACCAGCTGATTCGCGGCGGCGCGCTGCACCAGGCCAATGGCGGTTACCTGCTGCTGGAAGCGGAGAAATTGTTTGAGCATCCGATGGTCTGGTCGGCGATCAAGCGGGCGCTTAGATCCTCAACCCTGAAAATTGAAAACCCCTTCGCCGAACTCTCAGGGATGAATAACATCACCCTGGATCCAGAACCGATCGACCTCAAGGTAAAAGTGGTGATTATTGGCGATCGCGAGCTGTATTACATGCTCCAGCAGATGGATCCGGACTTCTCCACGCTGTTCCGGGTGGTGGTGGATTTTGATGATGATGTGCTACGTACCGACGCGGCTATCCGTAACTATGCCCGGCTGATCCGGACTCTGTCGCAGCAGGAGGGGTGCGCCCATCTCAGTCGTACCGCAGTGGCGCGGCTGGTCGAACACAGCTCGCGGATGGCCGAAGATCAGGCACAGCTTTCGGCGCAGATCGGGGAGATGAAAGACCTGATCTGCGAGGCTGATTATAAGCGTCAGAAAGCCGCTGATGAGCTGATTCAAGTGCAGCATATCCAACGGGCTCTGGACGCCAAGGAGCGCCGCACTGACCGGCTCAGTTCAAGAATGCGCGACGAGATTATCAACCGGGTCATCCTTATCGATACCCAGGGGACGGCCGTTGGCCAGTGTAATGGACTGACCGTGCTGGAGGTGGGCGAGGTCCGCTTTGGTACTCCGGCTCGAATTACCGCCACGGTGCATCCCGGTGACAAGGGAATCGTCGATATCGAGAAAGAGGTGACCCTGGGGCAGCCGATTCACTCCAAGGGGGTGATGATACTGTCGGGTTATTTAGGCCACAAATACGCCCAGGATTTTGTCTTGGCGTTATCGGCCAATATTGCGCTGGAGCAGTCTTACGGTTATGTGGATGGTGACAGCGCCTCCCTGGCGGAGATCTGCACCCTGATCTCGGCACTCACCCATACTCCGATCAAGCAGAGTTTTGCCCTAACGGGGTCTATCAACCAGTATGGCGAGGTTCAGGCCATCGGCGGTGTTAACGAGAAGATCGAAGGGTTCTTCGATGTCTGTATCGCCAACGGCCTGACCGGTGAGCAGGGGGTGATTATTCCGCAGGCCAACCAGCGTAACCTGATGCTCAAGCAAGCGGTGGTGCAGGCGGTGGCCGAAGGCGTTTTCCACATCTTCACCGTCGCGACTGTTGACCAGGCGCTGGAGTTGCTGACAGGGCGCAAACCGGGTGTGCGTAAGCCCGACGGCAGCTTTACCCAGCGCTCGCTGAACTTTGAAGTGGTGAAGCGCTTGAAGGAGCTGGCCAAGGCCAATAGCTGAATCGCTACCAAGAATCGAACTAGCAACAGCCTGGTTTTCTCGGCGCCGCTCGTGCAAAAATTCAAGCTGTTTAAACATTAAGATTATCTGGAAATTAAGATGCGGGTTGAATTATCTGTCTATCCTAAGTGAACCGAGCCGCTAAACAGCCGCTAAACTGCTGTTCTGAATTTGTCGGCCAAAACAAACGGTGCATTTGGAGCAAGCGGTGTCGGTAAAAAATAAATTCCTGATAATTGTTGCTTTGTTTGTTCTGGTATCGCTCTTCCTACTCCGGTTTGCGCAGATCCTGACAGAGGGTATCAGCCAGTTGGACCGTAGCTGGGAGCTACACAGCGAGCAGGTTGAGAAAAAAGCCGATGCGATCCATCAGCTGAGTCAAAGCTTCGGTTACGGTGGTTTTATACATCATTTTAAGAATTTGGTGCTGCGGCTTGATGCTGACTATCTATCTCGCTCTAGCACTGCGCTGGCAAATACCTATGCCGCTATAGATTACTACCGTTCATTGCCTATCACCTCCGCCGAGACTGCTGCGGTCGATCGCTTTGCAGCGACAGTTGACGAGTATGGAAGTCGTCTTCAGCAGCTGAAAACCTTTCTTGGCCAAGGTTTTAGCCAGGCGGAGCTGGATGCGCGGGTACGGGTTGATGACAGTCGTGCGCTCCAGGCATTGTCAGAATTGAATCGGTCTATTCAGGCCCAGGGCGCCAAAGCGAAACAGAAGAATAAGGCCCAGTTAGAACTCAGCCTTAATCTGTTGCGAGATCAGGTCATCCTGCTGATCGCTATCTTTCTCGCTGTCGGGTTCATTTTTGCGCTGATGATTATTCGACTCTCCAAGTCGCTGAGTGAACTCAAGACGATATTTTCAGCTTCGCCCGATGCACTGATGGTTTCCGGTCTTAGCGGCAAAATCCGTCATGTTAATCAGAAGGCAATGGCTGTATTTGGCTACAGTGAAAAAGAGTTCTTACAGTTGAGTATTGAGGATCTGGTGCCGCGGCAATTCCGAGGGTCGCATCAGCAAAAGCGTGAACACTTTCAACAATCAAACCGAACCGCCGCTATGGATCAGCGCGGGGTTGAGTTTTTTGGACTGAAAAAAAACGGTCAGCAGTTCCCGGCAGAGATCGCAATATCGAGTTATGCGTCAGGTAATAGCCGCGCCTGCATCGCCATTATCAGAGACGTAAGTGACAAGAAACAACTCGAAAAAAGAGGCAACACCGATCATATGACCCAGTTGGCCAATCGTCGCCAAGCGGACCTGACGCTGGTCGAGGAGATCGCACGGTCGCACCGTTATGGTAGGGGACTGGCAATTATTCTCTGCGATATCGATCATTTCAAACAGATCAATGACCGTTTTGGCCATGAAGAGGGCGACCAGGCGCTGATTCGACTCTCTCGCCATCTGGAGCAGCGGGTGCGAACCGAGGATAGCGTCGCCCGTTGGGGCGGGGAGGAGTTTTTGATTATTAGCCCTGAGACCGATCTGCAGGGTGCGGCTGAACTGGCTGAACAGATCCGGATCAGTTTAAACCAGCTGCCAACCGAGGCCACGGTTGAGTTTACAATCAGCTTCGGGGTGGCGGCACTGCAGCTCGGGGATGATGAACACAGCCTGATCAAGCGGGCCGATAGTGCACTCTACCGGGCTAAAAATAGCGGCAGAAATAGGGTCGAAGTTGCCAGCGAGGACAGCTAACCCCTATTTCTTGGACCAGATCTTAACCATTGGGAGTGATCAGCAATGCTGATGAAATTGGAGCAGAGTAACGCTAACCGTTTAGGTTTTCTGGCCAGCGGACGTTTGACCGATAACGATTATAAAAAATTTCTGATTCCTCAGGTGCGTCAGGCGCTGGCGGAGCATGCGTCGATTCGGCTGCTGTTTCTGCTGCAGGGATTCAGTGGCTGGGAACTTCAGGCAGCCTGGGATGATCTGATCTTTTCGCTAGAGATCAATCCACAGGTAGAGCGGCTGGCCGTGATCGGCGATCAGCAGTGGGAGCGCTGGATGACACAGCTAGCCAAACCCTTTACCCACGGCGAGGTTCGCTACTTCGGTTTGGATCAGGTTAGCCTGGCGTGGCAGTGGTTGTCTCAAGAGTCCTCTGCCAGTAACACAGCCTGAGCGCCAGTCCGGCAGTCATCAGCAGGATTAGCAGGGATCCCAATACCACCCCCTGCCAGCGTGCGGCCTGCCAGAAGGGGTCAAGGTAAAAGCCGCCTGCACTGGCACCCAGGTAGTAAAACAGCAGATACAGCGATGAGGCGCTGGCGCGTGCCCGCGCAGCCTGGTGGTTAACCCAGGCACTGCAGATAGAGTGGCAGATGAAGAAGCCGAAGCTGTTGATCAGCAACCCCCCGATGATTCCTACCAGACTCTGGTTCAGGGTCACCAGGGTGCCCAGCATCAGGATCAGAATACCCCCCAGCATGCACAGCGGTTGCGAGTAACGTAGGCTTAGCCTGCCGGAGATTGCCGAACTCAGGGTGCCCGTCAGATAGGTCAGAAACAGCAACCCAAGCCAGGTGGGCGGCAGATGAAAGGGCGTATCGCTGAGTACGTAAGTGATGTAGCTGTACTGGTTGGAGAAGATGAAGAAATTAAGCCCACCGATCAGGTAGGCAACCAGGAGTAAGCGGTTTTTCAGGTGCCCGCCCAGATCCGCCAACATGGTTCTGAAGCTCAGGGGTTGCGGCTGGAACTGCTGCGAGGGCGGCAGAAGCTTGGCAAACAGCAGCACCCCCAGCAGGCTTAATCCGCCCACCAGATAGAACGCCGACTGCCAGCCAGAAAGGTCGGTCATGCTGCCGCCGATGAGCCGACCACTGATGCCGCCCAGGCTGTTGGCGCTGATATACAGGCCAACCGCCAGTAGCAGCGCCGGACGCTCAAACTCATCACCCATATACGCAATCGCGATCGCTGGCACCCCGCCTAATAGCAGCCCCTGCAGCATTCGCAACAGGAGTAGACCGGCATAGCTATCCACCTGCGGGATTAGCAGGGTCAGCAGGCTGGCGCCAGCGAGGGTCAGCAGCATAATTCTTCGCCGTCCCAAGGAATCAGACAGCGGGCCATAGACCAGCAGAGAGACTCCCAGTGTCAGCATCGCCAAGGAGAGCGACCAAGTTGCCTCCAGGGCGCTGAGATCAAAGAGCTCGCGCAGCAGTGGAAACAGGGGCTGGGTGATATAGAGATTGGCAAAGACAATAAAGGAACCCAGGCAGAGGGCCAGGGTGGCGCGGTAAAAGGTGGGCGTTCCGGCTTGAATCATTGCAGTGGTGCTAGGCAGTAAAGGGTGATGCACTTTAGCAACGGACTATGAATAACAAAAATATATAATTAATATGGATTTAATATTCAAATCATATGAGGCTGCAGCGGCCTCCAGCAGAACCTTGCCAGCAGCTTGGCTGGTAGAGGCTTGATAGAAGTCTGATAGACGGTTGATAAAAGGCTGAAACAGCCGGGGACTGAATGATGGACAGCCGAAAACTGCGTATTTTCTATACCGTGGCCAAACACGCCAGCTTTACCCAGGCGGCGCACCAGCTGCAGATGGCACAACCGGCGGTGAGTATTGCGGTCAAAAAACTGGAGCAGGAGCTGGATCTGCAGCTGTTTCAGCGCCAGGACAAACAGGTCAGCCTGACGTCTGAAGGCCGGGTGTTGCTGGGGCATGCAGAGCGAGTGCTAGAGGCGATGGATCAGGCCCAGCTGGAGATGGATGAACTCAGGGGGCTGCGTAAAGGCGAGGTCAGGATCGGTATTCCCAGTATGCTCGGTAGCTACTACTTTCCCGAGCTGCTGATGGCGTTCAAGCAGCGTTATCCCGCGCTTAAACTACTAGTTGAAGAGGCAGGTACCCGTGATATCCAGCGGATGATCGATAGCGGCGAGCTGGATATGGGGATCATCGTCCGTGATCAGTTACCGGAACATCTGCAAGCGGAGCTCTTTCTACGCGAAGAGATGCTGGTCTGTGTGCCCCCGGATCACCCCTTTACCGCGCTGCAGACAGTCAGTTTGGAGCAGTTTTTTGCCGAGCCGCTGGTGCTGTTCAAGCCGGGCTACTTTCATCGTGAGTATATCGACCGTTTGGCCCGCAGCAGCGGCAGTCGGATGCAGATCGAGTTCGAGACCAATCTGATTCCGTTGATTCGATCCATTGTTCGCAAGGGATTCGGCATTACCACCTTTTTAAATCGGGTGGTCGAGGATGATCCGAGTTTGGTTGGGCGTTCATTTACCGAGCCGGTCTGGTTGGATCTCTGTATCGCCTGGAAGCGTAGCGGTTACCTGTCGCACGCAGACCGGCAGTTCGTACAATTTCTGTTGAGCCACGCGCGGGTAGATGAGAGGTAAGAGGTGAGAGATGAGTAGCCGAGTAGATGAGTCAGATTCACGCAGAGGTGGGAAGATTTCACCCCAAACGCCCTAGTGCGGCGCAGCAGTGCTGAAACTTTATGCTATGATTGCCGCCCATTTTGGGTTGATCCCCTGCAGATTAGATCGAGGTTGTTGTCGCCATGAGCAAGAGTACGTCACTGGGTAAAAGCAAAATAAAGTTCCTGCTGCTGGAAGGGGTACACCAGTCTGCCGTCGATACGCTCAAGGCGGCAGGTTACAGCAATATTGATTATCTCGAGAAAGCGTTGCCGGAAGCCGAGCTGATCGAGCGGATCAAGGATGCACACTTTGTCGGCATCCGTTCGGCAACTAAATTGAATGCCCAGGTGCTCCAAGCAGCAGAAAAACTGCTGGCGGTGGGCTGCTTCTGTATCGGCACCAACCAGGTTGATCTGCAAGCGGCAATCGAGCTCGGCATTACCGTCTTTAATGCGCCCTTCTCCAACACCCGCAGTGTGGCCGAGTTGGTGTTGGCCGAGGCGATTATCCTGATGCGCGGGGTGGCAGAGAAAAACGCCAAAGCGCACCGTGGCGTCTGGAGCAAGTCGGCGGCTAACTCCTACGAAGTCCGGGGCAAGAAACTCGGCATCATCGGTTACGGCAGTATAGGCTCACAGCTTAGCGTGATGTCTGAATCGCTGGGCATGGAGGTCAGCTTCTACGATGTGGTTACCAAGCTACCGCTGGGCAATGCCAGCCAGGTAGGGTCACTGCAGGCACTGCTGGAACAGAGTGATATCGTCACCCTGCATGTGCCAGAAAACGCCTCGACCAAGAATATGATCGGTCCAGAGCAGTTGGCGCAGATGAAACCTGGCAGCATCCTGATCAATGCCGCGCGGGGTACGGTTATCGATATCGATGCCCTCTGCGACACCCTGCGTTCGGGCAAGTTGCTGGGTGCGGCTATCGATGTGTTCCCAGTCGAACCCAAATCCAATAGCGAAGAGTTTATCTCCCCGTTGCGCGAATTCGACAACGTTATCCTGACCCCGCATGTGGGGGGCAGTACCCTGGAAGCGCAGCAGAATATCGGTTATGAAGTGGCTGAGAAGCTGGTTAAGTATTCCGATAATGGTTCGACCATCACCTCGGTCAACTTCCCTGAAGTGGCCCTGCCAGCGCATCCTGGCAAGCACCGTCTGCTCCACATCCACGAAAATATTCCGGGTGTCCTGACCGCGATCAACCATGTGTTCTCCGATAACAACATCAACATCAGTGGTCAGTACCTGCAAACCAACGACAAGGTCGGTTACGTGGTGATGGATATCGATGCCGAACACAGCAAGCTTGCGGTCAAGCAGCTGAAGCAGGTCGCAGGCACGATCCGCTGCCGAGTGTTGTTTTAATCGAGATGGATTTTCAATAGAGTAAACCGGAGCCTGGCTCCGGTTTTTTTGTGGTGCGCCAGGCATGGCGCGTAGCGCCGTGACTGGCGCTGTTCCGA
>CAXBEA010000073.1:0-19442 GCA_963974645.1 uncultured Neptunomonas sp.
GACCATGGTGGCCGCGTGGATCAGCGCGCTCACTGGGGTGGGGCCGGCCATCGCATCGGGGAGCCAGGTTTGCAGCGGTAGCTGGGCGGATTTGCCTACCGCACCACCCAACAGTAGCAGCGCGGCGATGGTGGCGGTGCTGGAGCCTTCGGGCCAGCGTTCGCTGGCGCCGCTCATCAGGGTGGCGATATCCAGGCTACCGAGTTCGCGGTAGAGCAGGAACAGACCGATCGCCAGCGCGGTATCGCCGACCCGGGTGATCACGAACGCCTTACGCGCCGCCATACCGTTGGCCGGATCCTGATACCAGAAACCGATCAGCAGATAACTGCACAGCCCAACACCCTCCCAACCCAGATACAGCAACACCAGATTGTCGGCCAGGACCAGGATCAGCATCGCCGCCAGGAACAGGTTCATACAGGCGAAGAAGCGAGCGTAGTCGGGGTCGTCGTACATATAGCCGGCCGCGTACAGGTGGATCAGAAAGCCGATGCCGGTGACCACCATCAGCATCACCAGCGACAAACCGTCGAGGTACAGGGCAAAGTCGGCACTGAGTGTCCCCACCGAGAACCAGTGCCAGAGGAGTTGGCGATAGCTGTCATCGGCGTTGAAACCCGCGGCAATACTCAAAGCGATCAATGCCGCCAACCCTACCGACCCTACCCCGCTGATGGCGATCGAGGTTTTACTGAGCCGTCCGGCACCCAGCATTAGCACCAGGCTGCTGAGCAGCGGGAGGGTGGGAATCAGCCAGAGCAGGTTGAGCATCTTAACCTCAGATTCGGAATAAGAGTCGGTTGCGTTGATCGGACTTGAGGTTGACCCAGTGCCGGGATGAGCCAAAGTAAATTGAGCATCTTAACCTCGCAGTTGGTTGAGTTGATCGAGATCGAGGCTGCCGCAGCGGCGTTGCAACTGAATCAGCAGCCCCAGCCCCAGCGCGACTTCGGCACCGGCCAAGCTCAGCACCAGGATAAACATGATCTGACCGTCGGCTTGCTGCCAGGCGGCGCCGGCGACCACAAATGCCAGTGCAGCGGCGTTGAGCATGATCTCCAGGCTCAGCAGCATAAACAGCAGATTGCGTCGCACCAGCACCCCGATCAGGCCGATACAAAACAACATGCCCGCCAACAGCAGGGCGTGATCGAGCAGTGCGGCGTTCATCGCTGGACCTCCTCGGTGGTGGCCGCTTGGGCCGATGCAGAGCGTTCCGTCGTCTTGGTTTGCGGCGGCGGAGCCGCGACGGTGCCGCGTTGCAGGTAGGGCCGGCAAAGATGGTAGGCCCCGACGAGCGCCGCTAGCAGCAGCATCGAAGCCAGCTCTACCGCCAGCATGTAGGGGCCAAACAGGGCCGTTCCCAACGCTTTGGGGCCGACGTAGCTTGGTGCTGCCAGGCCGCTGTTATTTAGCACCAGCAGCAGCTCTGCCAGCAATGTAGCGACGAGCAGACTGGGACCCAGCCATATTGTCGGTCCCAGCCAACGTTGTTCCTGTTGCTGGGTAGCGGCACCGAGGTTTAGCATCATGATCACGAAGATAAACATCACCATCACCGCACCGGCATAGACCAGTACTTCGAGTGCGGCGGCGAACGGTGCCCCGAGCAGGAAGAAGATCAGCGCGCTGGCCAGCTGGGCGACGACCAGATAAAGCAGCGCATGGACCGGGTGGTGGCGGGTAATCACCATCAGCGCGCTGACCAGGGCGATGGCAGCGGCCAGGTAGAACAATGCGACACTCATGGCAGCAAACTCCTGCGGTCGATGGGGGCTTGCTCGGTCTCGCCTTGACCCTTGGCTTTAACCCCGACATCTTTGCCCGCCCGGCGGTAGAAGTTGTAGTCGTGGTATTTACCGGTACCACTGATCAGTAGGTGTTCTTTTTCGTAAACCAGGTTTTGACGATCGTATTCGCCGAGTTCGAAGTCGGGGGTTAGTTGGATCGCATTGGTGGGGCAGGCCTCCTCGCACAGGCCGCAGAAGATGCAGCGTGAGAAGTTGATGCGGAAGAATTCGGCTCGCCAGCGCCCCTGTTCGTCCTCGGTTTTCTGCAAGGCGATGCAGGCCACCGGGCAGACAACCGCACAGAGGTTGCAGGCGACGCAGCGTTCCTCTCCGTCGGGGTCGCGGGTCAATACGATGCGGCCCCGGTAGCGCGGCGCCAGATAGGGTTGCTGCTCCGGGTATTCGACCGTGTCGATCTCGGTGGTGGTGTGTTTGAGCACCTCCCATAAGGTGCGCAGCTGACTTAGCATCGTCGGCCCTCCATCAGTGCTTGTCTTGATATAAATGCTTGTCTCGATTTAGTCGTCTGGTTATGGCATTCATCCGCTCAACCGGCCCAGAGCAGCGTCAACGCGCCTGTCAGTAGTAAATTGAGCAGTGCCAATGGCAGCACCAACTTCCAGCCAAACTCCATCAGCTGGTCGAATCGCGGTCGGGGTAGTCCGGCCCGTAGCAAAATAATCAGCGCTACCACCAGTGCGGTCTTGAGGCAAAACCAGACTATCGGTGGTAGTAGCGGCCCCAGCCAGCCACCCAGAAACAGGATGCTAGTAAGGGCCGAAATCAGTAGAACCCCGAGGTATTCGCCGACGAAGAACAGCCCGAACTTCATCCCCGAGTACTCGGTGTGAAAACCGGCGATGATCTCGTGCTCGGCCTCGGGTAGGTCGAAAGGTAGCCGGTGACTCTCGGCCAGTCCCGCGATCAGAAAAATAACGAAGCCGATGAACTGGGGCACGATGTTCCATAATCCGGTTTGCGATTCGACGATTTGGCGCAGGTCGAAACTGCCGCTCAGCATCACCACCCCCATCAACGATAGCCCCATAAAAACGTCGTAGCTGATCATCTGCGCGGCCGAACGCATGCCGCCCAGTAGCGCATACTTGTTGTTGGACGACCAGCCCGCGAGGATGGTGCTGTAGGCCGCTAGGGCGCTCATGGCGAGGAAGAACAGCAGCCCGACGTTGAGATCGACCACGCCCATGCCTGGAGCAAAGGGCACCACGGCGAAAGCCATCAGCATGCAGATCACCACTACGCAGGGGGCGAACACAAACACCGCCTTGTCGGCAAAGGGGGGGATCCAGTCCTCCTTGAAGAAGATCTTGATCATATCCGCTACCACCTGCAGCATGCCCAGCGGGCCAACGCGGTTGGGTCCGAGCCGGTCTTGCCAGATCCCCAGCAAGCGTCGTTCGACCCAGATCAGCAGCGTTGCCAAACCCAGTAGCACCGAGATAGTCAGGCCGATGTTGGCGAGGGTCAGCAGGGTCTCAGTCATGTCGCTGCTCCGGTTGCTGCTTCCGGTCGCTGGTGATCAGTGGATTGGCGCTGATGCGGGTGAGGCCGCTACGTTGCGGCAGGGTGCAACCGCACAGCGGCGGCATGCCGTCGGCCACCCGCGCGGTCCCAGGTGGCTGACCGTCGTCGAGCCGCGCTTGCAAGCTGACGTCTTGCTGGTCGAGTACGATGGCAACCCGGTCGCCATCGTCGATACCCTGGTGTTGAGCGTCATCGGGGTGCAGCCACAGGCAGGCCACTTCGCTACGCGCTGCGATCGCATCGGCCATGCTGCTCAGCTCTTCGGAGCCGAATGCGAGGGGTTGCGGCACAATCAGCAGCGATGGCTGCGAGCGGGTACCTGTAGATGTGCCTGTAGATGTGTCGGTAGATGTGCTGGTGGATGTGTCGGTAGCATCGCTGCTGGCAATGTCGGGGGCAATGTCGGCAGCATAGTCGTCGCGCAGCAATGGCTTCGCGCTGGGTATCAGTCTAGCCTCAGCCACCTCGCGTCCCAGCTGACCGCGACGTAGTTGGTCAAATTTGTGCAGCGCCTGGTTAGAGTTCCAGCCGGGATACCAGGCAAATGGCAGCGGAGGCAGGTTGGCGTCTTGGCTGGTTGCCCGGCGATAGACCGGTACGCCCTCCATGCTGTAGCTCAAGGCCGAGTCGGAGTCGCTGGGTTGTTGCGGCTCGTGAACGTTGAACTGAGCCTGTAGCGCGGTGCGACCGCTGTAACGGTGCGGCATCCGTGGACTCCGCCAAGCGGGTTGATGGTGATTGGCCAGCGCCTGCAGCGGTGCTAACAATGGATCGCTGGCCGCTAACTCGGCCAGTAGTTCGGACTCATCGTTGACCTTGGCCAGCCGGTTGTCGGCCTTGGCTACTCGCCGCAACCATTGCCAGCTCATGGCCTGCTCACGCGGGGCAGGGTAGACCGGGAACAGGGTCTGAGCACGGCCTTCGTTGTTGACCAGGGTGCCGTGGCTCTCGGCGAAACTGGTGGCTGGCAGGAGCAGGTCAGCCTGCGTGGTGGTGGGGTTGGCAAGCAGATCGATTACCACGCTCTCGTCGAGCTGGTCGAGAAAACGCGCTACCTTTGATTTGGGTGCTCGGCGGTAGAGATCGTTCTCCAGAATCAGCGCCCGGGTTGGTTTGATCGCGGCCACCGCGAAGGCGTCGTCGAGGCTGTTTTCGTGTCGCTGGCGAGTGAGTAACGCCAGTCCAAGGCTGTTGCACTCGGGAAATACCAGCTGCAGCCCCGTTGGCTTGGCAGCGCCGCGGCGGCGATGGAGTGCCTGATGGATCTGGCCGCAAGCTTGAATCAACTCGAGGCTGCGGCTCGAGGCGCCAGCGATCAACAGTGGGTACTCGGCGTTGATCAGGCTGGTGGCGATCGTGTTGGCTAACGCTTGTTGTTGCGGCGCCAGTCCGGCCACAGCCGGTGCCTGTGGGTCTATCGCATGGGCGATGGCGAAGCCCAGCCGGGCTTGCTGTTGCGGGCTGGCATGGTAGCTAGCGCGGGCCAGATCATCGAGTTCGCTGCGGTGGCTGTGAAGCAGATACAGCGGCTGGGCTAGGTCTTGGCCCGCGATCTGCACCGCCTGGTCTTGCCATAAGGGTACTTGGATCGCAGCGGCTTTGGCACGACCTGCGGCGCGGACCGCTTGGCGTACACTCAGGCCCAATCGCGGGGCGCTATTGAACAGATCTTCGCCGATCACCAGCAGCGCATCGGCCTGTTCTACCTGCTGCAGGGTGGTGGCCTCGGTGCAGCTGAGTAGCAGCGTCAGCATCGCTTGTTGCAGGGTCTCGTCGGTTCGGGTCAGGCCGGAGAAAAAATGATCCGGCCCCACCAGTTGCTGCAGGGCCCAGTTGCTTTCTAGCGTGGCGCGGGGGGAGCCGATACCGATCGGTCGATCTTTGCTCGGATCAACAAACTGTTGTAGCGCGTTAACCGCAGCCTCGGCACTGATCGACTTAAGCTCGCTACCCTGACGTTGGGCCGCGTGGCGAATCCGCTCGGGGTGATTGACAAAGCCGTAACCGAAGCGGCCGCGATCGCAGAGAAAGTAGCCGTTGATCTGCGGGTGGTAACGGTTCTGAATCCGTTGCAGTACCCCGTAACGTTCCCCGGGGCTGGTGTTGCAACCGAGGCTGCAGTGGACGCAGACCGACGGCGCACATTGTAGATCCCATTTGCGGTTGTAATGCGCGGCCAGGGTTTTGTCGGTGAACACCCCGGTGGGGCAGACTTCGACCAGATTGCCGCTAAATACGCTCTCCAGGGTGCCATCCTCGAAACGGCCGAAGTAGATCTGATTGCGTAAACCGTAGGCGTGCAGGTCGTTGCCACCGGCATAGTCGCGGTAGAAACGCAGGCAACGGTAGCAGGTGATGCAACGGTTCATTTCGTGGCCGATGCAAGGCCCCAGGTCCTGGTTGGTGAAGGTCCGTTTGCGGCCCCGGAAACGGCGTTGGTGGTGGCCGCTCATCACTGTCATGTCCTGCAGATGGCACTCGCCACCCTCTTCGCACACCGGGCAGTCGTGGGGGTGGTTGGTCATCAGTGCTTCGATTACTCCCGCCCGGAACGTCACCGCGTATTCAGCCTTGATCGACAGAATCTGACCGTCGGCCACCGGTGTCATGCAGCCCATCACTAGCCGACCACGGCTGTCGTCGGCGTTCTGGTATTGCAGCAACGCGCATTGACGGCACGCTCCGACCGACCCCAGCGCCGGGTGCCAGCAGAAATAGGGCAGATCGAGGCCAAGGCCGAGGCAGGCCTGGAGCAGGTTTTGTCCTTCCTCGACAGCGTAGTCCTGTCCGTCAATCTTGATTGTTGCCATCAGGGTTCCTACTAGGCGGTTGTTATCTCCGGTTACCGCTTCGCCGGGTTGATTTTTGTCGGTGTTCATTTAGCTTAGCTAATCTAATCAGTGCCAGGGGCAGCCCTTATCGTTGATATGGCGTTCGAAATCCTCACGAAAATACTTCAGCGCACTCTGGATTGGCTCCGCAGCCCCGGGGGCTAGCGCGCAAAAGGTGTTACCTGGCCCCATAAAACGGCATTGCCAAGCCAGGGTGTCGAGATCCTCCATCCGCCCGCGACCGGCTTCGATCTCGTTCAATAACTGCTCGGCCCAGGGCAGACCATCGCGGCAGGGGGTGCACCAGCCGCAGGACTCCTGGGCGAAGAAATGGGTCAGGTTGCGCACCATCGCCACCGGACAGGTCTGATCGTCGAGTACGATCAGCGAGGCGGTACCCATCCGGCTACCCGCCTTGCCGATCACGTCGTAGTCCATCGCCAGGTCGAGGTGTTCGGGCAGCAGGAAATCGGTCGAGGCGCCGCCGGGTAGGAAGCCGCGCATGCGGTAGCCCTCGGCCATGCCACCCGCGCAGTCTTCGAAGATCTCCCTGATCGGGGTGCCCATCGGGCGTTCCCACAGCCCCGGTTGGCGGACGTTACCGGCGGCGCCGAAGATCTTGGTACCGCTGTCATCGGCGCGCCCTAAGCTCAGATACCAGTCGGCACCGTTGGCCAGGATATGGGGGATATTGCACAGCGTTTCGCAGTTGTTGACCACGGTGGGTTGGCCGAACAGACCGCAGACTTGGGGGAACGGTGGCTTGGCCCGCGGGGTGGCGCGTTTACCCTCTAGGGCGTTGATCAATGCGGTCTCTTCGCCGCAGATATAGCGGCCAGCGCTGGTGTGCAGGTGGATCCTCAGACTGAAGTCGCTACCGAGCATGTTGTTGCCCAGGCAGCCCGCGTCGAGCGCTTCTTGCAACGCGCGTTGCAGGTGAACGGCGGCGCGACCGTATTCGGCCCGCAGGAAAATATAGCCGATCTCGGCTCCCAACGCGTAGGCACTGATCGCCATCCCCTCAATCAGCTGGTGCGGGTTGGCTTCCATCAACAACCGATCCTTGAAGGTACCCGGTTCCATCTCGTCGGCGTTGCAGACCAGGTAGCGCGGTGTTGGAGCACTAGAGTCGCGCGGCATAAAACTCCACTTCAGGCCGGTGGAAAAACCGGCGCCGCCGCGGCCGCGCAGGTTCGAGTCGGTGACCTGTTGCAGTACCTCCTCCGCGGTGAGCTGTTTCAGTGCCTGTTCGAGGCCGCGATACCCCCCGCCCTGGCGATACTCTTTCAGGCTCAGCGGGCTACGGTCGGGTTTGATCAGCGCCGTCAGTGGTCGTTGCAGCAGGGCTTCGGTCGAGTTAGCCATCGCCTGCGCCTCCTGTGTCTTTGGCTGAATCCAGCCCGGCCAAGATCTGGTCGAGCCTATCCGGGGTTAGGTTACCGTGCTGTTGCCCGTCGACCATTAGCGTCGGGGCGTGGTCGCAGTCGCCCAGGCAGACGATCGGGAGCAGGGTGACGCGGCCGTCGGGGGTGGTTTGACCCGGCTGGATCCCGAGTCTGTCGCAGAGGTGTTGGTTGAGTTTGTCCGAGCCTTTGATCCAGCAGCAGACGCTATCGCAGAGCATGATCACGTGGCTGCCGACCGGCTGGCGGAAGATCAGGTTGTAGAAGGTGGCCACGCCGTCCAACTCACCTTCGGGCATCTCCAGATAACGTGCCAGCGCCTTGAGGGTACCGTCTGAGACCCAGCCACGATGCTGCTGAACTATCTTTAAACCCTCGATGGCAGCCGCTCGGCGTTGCGGATAGTGGCCGCATTCGGCGTCTAGCTGCTGTCGTTCGCTGCTGCTGAGTTCAGGTTCCAGGCTCATCTGTTCTCCTCAACGGTCCACGTCGGCCATGACAAAATCGATACTGGCGATGATCGCTATCAGGTCGGACACCATCAGGCCGCGACTGATCAATGGAATCATCTGCAAGTGCGGGAACGAGGGGGTGCGAATCCGGGTTCGGTAGGAGGCGGTGCTGCCGTCGCTAACCAGGTAGTAGCTGTTGTTGCCCTTGGTCGCCTCGACCCCGACACTGGCCTCACCGGCGGGTATTACCGGTCCCCAGCTAACACCGAGAAAATGGTCGATCAGGGTATCGATATCCTCCAGGGTTCGTTCTTTGGGCGGCGGGGTGGTGAGCGGATGGTCGGCTTTATAAGGCCCCTCGGGCATGTGCTCGAGGCATTGGCGAATGATGCGCAGACTCTGGCGGATCTCATCGACCCTTACACGGCAGCGGTCGTAGCTGTCGCCCCCGTTGGCGGTGCAGACCTCAAAATCATAATTTTCATAACCGGAGTAGGGGCGGTGTTTGCGCCAGTCCCAGTTGAATCCGGTGGCACGCAGGCCGGGGCCGGTCACGCCCCACTCGATCGCCTCGGCGCTGCTGTAGCTGCCAATCCCCTGGCTACGGCGTTTGATCAGGCTGTTGTCCATCACCAGGGTTTCGTACTGGTCGAGCCGGGCGGGCATATAGTCGATGAACTCGCGCACCATCTTGTCCCAGCCCAGCGGCAGATCCTGGGCGACGCCGCCGATGCGGAACCAGCTCGGATGCATTCGCGCTCCGGTGAATGCCTCGATAATGCCGAACAGCTTTTCGCGATCGATAAACATGTAGAAGATCGGCGATAACTGGCCGATGTCCTGGGCGAAGGTGCCGTAAAATACCAGGTGGCTGGCGATACGGAACATCTCGGCCAGCATTACCCGGATGCATTTGACCCGCTCGGGTACCTGGATGCCGGCCAGTTTCTCCACCGCTAGGACGTAGGGCAGGTTGTTCATCACCCCGCCGAGGTAGTCGACCCGGTCGGTGTAGGGGATATAGCTGTGCCAGGATTGGCGCTCGCCCATCTTCTCGGCGCCGCGGTGGTGGTAGCCGATCTCGGGCACCGCGTCGATGACCTCCTCGCCGTCGAGCTGGAGGATGATGCGGAATACACCGTGGACGCTGGGATGGTTGGGGCCCAGGTTGAGAAACATGAAATCGCTGTTGTCGCTATGGCGCTTCATCCCCCAGGCTTCGGGGTCGAAACGCAGCGCTTCCTGCTCCTTCTCCTGGCGCTCCTCGGGTAGGCTGTACGGTTCCATCTCGGTGGCGCGGGCCGGGTGTTCTTTGCGCAGCGGGTGTCCCTGCCAGGTGGGCGGGGTCAGTATGCGGCGCAGTCCTGGGTGACCGTCGAAACGGATCCCGAACATATCCCACACCTCGCGTTCGTACCAATTGGCTGCGGGCCAGAGCGGGGTGATCGAGGGCAACACGGCGTCGCCGCTAGACAGCGGAACCTTGATCCGCAGGTCGTCGTTGCGGTCGTACGAGAGCAGGTGGTAGACCAGGGTAAAGTCGGCTTCGGGTTGTTGCTGGCGGTTGGCGCGCTGGCGCTCGTCGATGGCGGTCAGGTCGTAGAGACACAGAAAAGGGCCCTCGAGCTCTAGCTTGAGGTAGTGCAATAGATCCAGCAGGCGTTTGCGGTCGATCCACAGGGTGGTAATCGCGTCACAGCAGGACTGGTTGGCCAGCAGCGCGTCGCCAAAGCGGCGACCGATCTGTTGATCCAAAGAGAGTCCTGCTTGAGCCGCTTCCATGTCTGCTCCTAGACGCTGTTGGGTGGGCGAAGGCGGGTGGCCGCCTTGCGCTTGGCTTGGTGTAGGTCGCGTTGGGACTTTTTATCCGGCTTGTAAACGCCTTGAGGACCTGCCACCCAGCTCAAGGGTCTGCGCTCCTGGCCGATCGATTGCTGCAGCAGTAACAATCCTTGTAACAGCGCTTCGGGGCGTGGTGGGCAACCCGGGACGTAGACGTCGACCGGCAGGAACTTATCCACCCCCTGGACCACGCTGTAGATGTCGTACATGCCGCCGGAGTTGGCGCAGGCGCCCATGGCGATCACCCAGCGCGGTTCCATTAACTGCTCGTAGAGGCGTTGCACCACCGGCGCCATCTTGCGGAATACGGTGCCGGAGATAACGATTAGGTCGGCTTCGCGCGGGGTGCCGCGAATCACCTCGGAGCCGAAGCGGGCGATGTCATGGCGACTGGTGAAGGCGGTGGCCATCTCAACGTAGCAGCATGACAGGCCAAAATTAAACGGCCAGATCGAGTGGGCTCGACCCCAAGCCACCAGGTCTTCCAGCCGCGAGAACGCGACATTACCTTGCGCTTGCTGTTCCAGTGATCCGGCGCTGGAAGCGATTAGAGGGCTATCAACGGGTTCGAGTTGCCATCCCATAGCATTTGTTCCTCAGGGCTGCGGTGGTCTGATGGGTGGGGGCGTTCCCTGGAGCACAGCGCTGTGACCCTGCTGCGGTGGTGTTCGTTGCGGTGCTTTGCCTCTTGGGCCCCATTCGAGAGCACCAACCTTCCATAGGTAGAGCAGGGCAACGCCGAGGATGGTGATAAAAATCAGTATCTCGAGGTAGCCCGCCCAGCCGTTCTCGTGCAGCGTCACCGCCCAGACATAGATGAAAGCGGCTTCTAAATCGAAAATGACAAATAGGATGGCGATCAGGAAATAGGGGGCGGAGAAGCGAAACTGGGTATCGCCGATATGGACCACACCGGACTCGAACGGTTCGCCGGTGGCGGGTTCCTGGTGGCGTTCACCGAGTAGGTGGGAGATAGCCAAGATCAGCAGTACCAACCCCAGTACGATGAAAAAGTAGGTCGCTAGCGGCCCGCTCTGATTCAGATAGTGGTTAAGCTCGCTCAAAGTCATCTCCCAGCCGACTCTCGGATACAGCCTGAGTTAGTCATGACGTCGGTACGTATTCATCAAGTGTAGCTAGGAAAACTAAATAGATAAGCGATCGTAGGTTTGTTTTTTTGTAACGATTCAATGCAAAAAAGCTGAAAAAATTGTTGACAGGGTTTTTTGCCGTTTTATAGATATGCGCACCGATGCAACCATGCAGGCCATCGCAGACGGCTTGAGGTCTGCTATGGCCTGCAGTTACCGATGCCGATCACGCGACGACTCAGTTTTTTAATCGTCTCGCCTTGCAGCAGGCCGATATCGAATGATGACCTAAGGTCAGAAGGATAAAATTAGAAAATAGCTGATTTTAGATATGGGCACAGGATAGGGACAATTTGTGCGAATGGGCTTTTTGAAGGCCAAGAATGCAAAAAGCTAAATCAAGCAAGTGATTGATTTAGCTTCTGATTACATTGGTGTCTGGGGTGTCCACGACCGTAAGTCGGTACGACACCTATCCCGTCATTCAAGGCTGGGCCGATAAGCACCATCACTCAAACGTATTTGAGATCATTGCGCTGGCCGACAATCGAGAGCACGATCGGGTCGGTCGAGGCGCGTGACCGAATCGGCGTTTCACTGTGTAATCTGATCAGGGTATTGAATTGTTCGCTGGTACAGTCTGCTTTACGGGCATGGCGCCAGGATCCTTCTGTTGCGTCGGCTCATCGCTTTGCTCTTGAGCTTAATGCGCTAACCAGAGAATCATGATTCGAGTCGGCCTGCCGCTAGTCCCAAAAAAGGACCGGACGCGTGGTATGCCCCATTACGCGCCGACTGACAACTATTTTCTGACCAACCTCTGTCTGGTAGAGCTATCGGATGATGGGCTGCCTGCTGAGCTGTGTTTGATTTCATATTTGATTCGACTGGCTTCGCTCGCATGCTTACCGGATTGCGGGCGAAATCCTTGCCGACAAAACCGATAAAGCCCACAAATTATTGTTACCTGTACGACAATCCGTCACAGTCCTTTTTTATACGGTGCTGATATTTATAGATATTTTTTTAAATTCTGACGGCATGGCTATTGCTATCTCTGTTGAACAGCCTCGATATTTGAATAGGTGGTTACAGGATATGGCAAAAATAGAGACGTCTAGCACCGATATCATTACCCCGATCCCACCCAACGATGCGGTCCAACTCTCTGATTCCGTTTACTGGATCGGCGCCCTGGAGCCGACCCTGCGCGTCTTCGATATCTTTCTTGAAACAGCCAACGGCACCACCTAAAACTCATATTTGGTACGTGGTGACGAGGGTGTGGCGGTTATCGATACCGTCAAAGAGGTGTTTTCGGCCGCCAGATGGTCGCGGCATTGACCCAGGAGGAGGGTGCGAAGCCTGAGTGGTGGGCGCATTTTGTAAATTAAGGGGTTAAATATCGCGGTTAAATGCCGGGGGTAAAAGACGGGTTTATTACAACAGATAGATTTCATACATAGATTGAAATGCTAATAACCGAACAGCTGATGCCAGGGGTGATATATGACCAATTTCCAACAATTACGCACTGCTTTAACGGCAGGAACACTGGTGCCAATCTTGGGTCCGGGGGCTTTAGAGGGATCGGTGGATCCACAAACCCAGCAACCTATTCCAGCCGATAATCGCAGCTTGATTTTGGCGATGAATAACGGCCGGGAGATGATGCCGCGACTCATGTACGAATTTTCTCGAGCTGCCCAGCATGTCGAGCAACGACGGGGGCAAGCGGCAGTCGCGCGCTTTTTGAACGGGGTCTATAACCGGCCCTGGACGCGAGCACCTTTGCACGATGCGCTGGCAGCCATAGCGCCGCATTGGGTAGTGGATCTGAATAGAGATCTGCAGCTACTGGAGAGCAATGCCGGCCGCCCTCATACGCTGATCCTCGGGACTTCGAGGATCATGGAAAAAGCCAAGCGATTCCTGTTGTTTGAGTACGACGGCAGTGATTATAGCGCCATCTTGGAGGATCAGATCGATACCCAGCTGCCGATTCTATTTAAGCCATTGGGAGCGCCGCTGCCCGAGCCGAGCTATATCGCTTCGGATGCTGATTTTGTCGATTATCTGACCGAGTTAATGGGGGGCTTTGCGATCCCTGACTTTATTAAAACCTACCGAACGGGCAAGCAATACCTGCTGCTGGGTGTGTCGTTGAATCGTGATACCGAGCGGATGCTGGTGTCGGATATTAGCTATGGCGCGAGCAAGCTGCGGGGCTGGGTATTCCTCAGCGATGCGAGCGACAAAGAGCGGCGCTTTTGTCAACGTATGCAGCTGGAGATTATCGATCAGCCACTTAACGCGTTCACCCAGTTCTTGACCCATCCTCTAGCAGACGCTGCGCCAATCATGCGAGCTACCGAGCCATCGATGACTCTGTAATTCTTGTTCTAGTTCTAGTTCTAGATGTAGGTTTTTGTTCCTATCGCGACAAAGCGGTTTGCTGCGCCAATCTGTCTTTGTCGTAAAGCCCACAATTTATTCAAGTCATTATCCTTTCTTGAAATACAAACAACATAAAAACAATGCGTTAAAGGTATTTATAACTCTGGCATCGGCTTTGCAATTGATCATCTGTGATTAATTTTTAACTAAAGGCGGGTGGTTCATGCTGCATTTTAGCGATCAGGCATTAAACGCTATCCAGAGCGCGATCCAGGCCCGGACTTCGCCCCCCCGCGGACTGCGGGTAGGTGTAATGGGCAGTGCCTGTTCCGGTCTGCAATACGTGATTCGTTTGGAAGAGGCACCTAGCAGTGACGATCAGATTATCGAGTGTCAGGGACTGTCGCTGTTTGTTGATTTCGACAGTGTCAGCAGGCTGGAAGGGGTGCAGGTTGACTTCATCGAAGAGGGTGATCGACGCGGATTTACCTTCGACAACCCTAATGTTGCTCAGGGGTGCTCGGGTTGTGATAAATCCAAATAACCGAATTCAACAAATTGTAAATGTTGTTGCGACCGTTTAGCGGTCTGCATAGAGGGGAATCGATATGTGGGAATACTCCGATAAAGTCAAAGAGCTGTTCTTTGAGCCCAAAAACGCTAAGGCGGTTGAAAATGCCAATGGGGTGGGGGATGTGGGCTCACTTAGCTGTGGTGATGCCCTGCGTTTGACCCTGAAGGTTAACGATGAGACCCAGGTGATCGAAGATGCTGGGTTCCAGACCTTTGGTTGTGGCTCGGCCATCGCCTCCTCTTCGGCACTGACCGAGATCATCAAAGGCATGACTCTCGATGATGCATTGAAAGTGACAAATCAGGATATCGCCGATTACCTCGATGGCTTACCTCCGGAGAAGATGCATTGCTCGGTTATGGGTCAGGAAGCGCTCCAGGCCGCCGTTGCCAACTACCGTGGTGAGGTCTGGAAAGACGATCATGAGGAGGGAGCGCTGATCTGTAAATGCTTTGCAGTCGATGCGGTGCTGATCGAGAAAACCGTACGTGGCAACAACCTGCATACAGTAGAGGAGGTGAGCCATTACACCAAGGCTGGGGGAAGTTGCGCCGCCTGTCATGAAGGTATCGAAGAGATCATCAATAACGTTATGGCTGAAGCCAGCCCAGTTATAGACGGCGATGTCGTTGAGGCGTTCACTGCCGAACCTATGCCGATGAGTCTGGTGCAGCGGGTTCAAACCATCCTGGCGGTATTTGACGAGGTGCGGCCGCAATTGAAAGCGGACGGTGGCGATATAAGTTTAATTGAAGTCCTGGACGAGAAAATCTTCGTCAAGCTCGACGGCGCCTGTGGCGATTGCCAGATGGCCAGTGCAACCCTGGGTTGGATTCAACAGCGGTTGGTGGAAACACTGGGTGAGTTCGTGCGCTTGATACCGGTCAATAACACCAACCAAACCATTGGCCGGGGGCAGTGATCATGAGTAACAATGTTAACCAAATTTATCTCGATAACATTTACCTCGACAACAATGCCACCACCCGAGTCGATCCTGATGCTGTGACGGCGATGTTGCCCTACTTCAGCGAACTCTTTGGTAATGCTTCCTCGATGCATAGCTTTGCCAGTGGTGTCGGCAAGGCGATTCAGAAGGGGCGCGAGCAGGTCCGCGATCTGGTTGGCGCTGCTTACGAGACAGAGATTATTTTCACCTCCTGTGGTACCGAATCTGACAGTACTGCTATCTATTCTGCGCTCAAAGCCAACCCCGATCGTAACGAAATAATCACCACAGTGGTCGAGCATCCCGCGATTCTGGCCGTCTGCGATCAACTCGAAAAAGAGGGTTATACCCTTCACCGCTTACCTGTGGATCGCAAAGGACGCCTGGATCTGGAGACCTACGCCGCGCTATTGAGTCATCGTGTGGCTTTGGTCACAGTGATGTGGGCCAACAATGAAACCGGCACTCTGTTTCCGGTGGAGCAGATGGCTAAGATGGCACGGGCTGCTGGGGTGATGTTCCATACCGATGCGGTACAGGCGGTCGGCAAGGTGAAGATCGATATGAAGCACTCGGCCATCGATATGCTGTCGTTATCGGGGCACAAACTGCACGGCCCCAAAGGGATCGGCGTGCTCTACCTGCGTCGCGGCACCCGTTTCAGACCGATGCTGCGCGGCGGACACCAGGAGCGGGGGCGTCGCTCCGGCACTGAAAACAGTGCGGCGATTGTGGGTCTGGGTAAAGCCGCTGAGCTTGCAACCCAGTATCTGAGCTGCGAAGACACTCGGGTGCGGTCGTTACGGGATCGACTCGAGGCGGGGATTCTGGCTGCAGTACCGCATGCCTTCGTCACCGGTGATCCTGATAACCGGCTACCTAATACCGCCAACATCGCTTTTGAATACGTCGAAGGCGAGGCGATTCTGATGCTGTTAAACCGTGCCGGTATCGCCGCATCCAGTGGTTCGGCCTGTACCTCGGGTTCGCTGGAACCTTCGCATGTGATGCGGGCGATGGATATTCCCTATACCGCTGCCCACGGCAGTATTCGCTTCTCTCTATCGCGCGAAAATACTAAGCAGGAGATCGACAGGGTGATTGAGGTGATGCCGGCAATCATTGCCAGGCTTCGCGAGATGTCGCCCTACTGGAGCGAGGGCGCACCCGTTGCCGACCCCGAGCAGGCGTTTGCGCCGGTTTATGCCTGATTGCAGGAGGATGTAACGATGAACAGTAGCAGTCATCCGCCGACAGTAGCCTCGGCTAAAAAAGTAATCATCGATGACACCACCCTGCGCGACGGCGAGCAGTCGGCTGGGGTAGCTTTCAGGGTAGATGAAAAGCTGGAGATAGCCTGCCAGTTGGATGCGCTCGGCGTGCATGAGTTGGAGGTCGGTATTCCCGCCATGGGGGATGCCGAACGTGACTCTATTCGTGCCCTGAGTGCGCTGAAACTGGATGCTAATCTCTTGGTCTGGAGCCGGATGCGTGCGGACGATATTAGCCACTGTGCTAATCTCGGGGTGAATATGGTGGATCTGTCGATTCCTGTGTCCGATCAGCAGATCGCCAGTAAATTAAACAGCGATCGCCATGCGGTGTTAGCGATGATTCCGCAGCATGTAGCCAGGGCGCGAGAACTGGGGTTGGATGTGTGTATCGGTGCTGAGGATGCCTCGCGTGCCGATCCCGATTTTCTGCTGGCGGTTGCCGAGGTGGCGCAGTGCGCCGGTGCGCGGCGGTTCCGCTTTGCCGATACCCTGGGAATAATGGAACCCTTCGGTGTCCATGCGCAGTTTTTGACCCTTAGCCAGCGCTTTGATCTGGACCTGGAGATGCACTCCCATGACGACCTGGGGCTGGCGACAGCCAACTCGCTAGCGGCGGCATTGGGCGGCGCCACGCATATCAATACCACGGTGAATGGTTTGGGAGAACGTGCCGGCAACGCACCGCTGGAAGAGGTGGTGATGGGGTTGGAGAAACTGCACGGCTATGACCTGGGGATCAATCTTAAAGGATTTCAAAATCTCAGTGATCTGGTTGTGCTGGCCTCAGGAAGGCCCTTGTCCTGGCAGAAGAGTGTTGTCGGGGAAGGCGTTTTTACCCATGAGGCGGGTATTCATGTCGATGGCCTGCTTAAAGATCCGCGCAATTATCAGGCGATAGATCCGGCAGATGTCGGCCGAGTGCACCGTCTGGTACTGGGAAAACACTCAGGCATCAGTGGTTTGATGCTGGCCTACGCAGAGCTGGGTTTGAAACTCAAACGCGACCAGGCTACACGGATTTTGCCCTGGGTGCGCCGTTTCAGCGAACGCCGCAAACGCTCACCGGGGCGTGCTGAACTGCTGAGTTACTACCGTCAACTGAGTGCTTAAGGAGACTGTAATGTCTGAAAACCTTGATATGCCTATGAGTCTCGAACAGCTCCAGGATGAGCTGGATGAGCTATCCAGTGCCGATGATTTTCTCGATCACTTCGGGATTCGATATAGCCTAGACGTGGTGCAGGTAAACCGATTGCATATTATGCAGCGTTTTCACGACTACCTGGTTAAGACGCCGCTAGAGCCAGGTGTTGATGCCTTTACCCACTATGGCCGCTGGCTGGAACAGGCGTATATGGATTTTGTCGATTCGAGTGCACAGGAGCAAAAGGTGCTGCGGGTGTTTAAGGCACCCGAGCCCGGCTTTGTCAGTGCCGATGACTTTTTATAGCCCCGGAGTAGAGACCTTCTTTATCTCGCTCAATTCTTCACCCCGGGCCGAGGAGTGAACGCATGAAACCCAAATACAATTACGGCCAGGAGTTACGCGTTATCCGCACTCTGCGTGATGACGGTACTTTTCCAGGTAAACAGCGTGGAGATCTGCTGGTACTTCGCGGCAGCACCGGCTATGTGGTGGATGTCGGTAGCTTCTTACAGGACCAGCTGATCTACCGGATGCATTTTCTGGAGCAGGACATACAGGTAGGCTGTCGCGAGGAGGAGCTGATCTCTATTGATGCGCCTTGGGTCGAAAGCCTGTTTGAGTTTCGTCAATATGTGCAGGCAACACGAGCGCTGGCCATTAACGGCGAAACGATTGTAGCGCCCGGTGATCAGGGGCAAGTACTGCGTGTACTCCGCAAGCCCGATACCGAGGTTCGTTATCAGGTACGTTTTAGTGGCCGGACACTGGAAGTACGCGAGCAAGCGTTGCAGGCGTTTGAAGAATATTTTTCGGATGCTAGTAAGCCCAAGGATGATAGTAAGCCCAAGGCTGATCGAGAGCCTGCTGATGCACTAGCGTCCGTTGATCACTTGGCGGAGGGCTATAGTTTATGAGTTGCCCCACTTACCGAGCCTACTATCTGCTCCGTGCTGCACAGCATCACTTCCAGCGACAACCGCATGAGTTAAGCGCTGAACAGAACCAATGGCTTGAAAACACGGTTGTTAATCAACAGCTAATGGAATCTAAAGTGTTAGCCAGCGTCGAGTCTGCCCATGTCAAGGTGCCCGATGAGACGCTACGACAGTCTCTGGACGAAATTGAGGCGCAATATGAGGATGTTGATGCCTTCTTTGATGACCTCCAACGACTCGATCTGACGCTATCGACGCTCACGGATCTACTTGAACGGCAGCTGCGCGTTGAGCTGATACTGGAGCGGCAAGCGGCGAAGGTTGAATCTGCAACTGAGGCCCAGGCCCGCGATTATTATGCGACACACCCGCAGCAGTTTATTAAGCCTGAACGCCGTCAAGCCTGGCACCTACTGATTACGATCAATCCAGAGTACCCCGAGAATCGTCGTGACTTGGTGCTGGATAGGCTTAGTGCAATCCGAACTGAGATCGATGGTGATCTGGAGCGTTTTAAACAGCAGGCGCAACGTCATTCGGAATGCCCTTCGGCGTTAAACAGCGGTGAGATGGGCTGGATACCCCAAGGTCACCTCTATCCTGAGATCGACAAGGCACTGTTTGAACTCCATGCCGGAGAGCTCAGTGAGCTGATCGAAACCGAAGTTGGGGTGCATTTGGTGATGTGCAGTGATATTCAAACCGAACAGCGGATCCCGTTTGAAGACGTAGTGAGTACGCTGCAAGAAAAGCTTACCGAGGCTCAGCAACGTAACGCGCAACAGGCCTGGATGCGGAGTTTGTCATGATAGCTACAAGCATCTTGGATGGGGTCTGTGAAGCAGTCACCCGTTACGGTTTGAGTCCGGCTGGAATCAGCGAGGTTCGGGCGCTATTTGCTGATGTGCATCTGGTGTTTTGTCTGGATGACGAGATGGGTGCGGCGCGGCCATATCGGTCTTATGCCGGTTTCTGTCTCTACCTGATTCATAGCGGCGGACATTGCATGGGGCTGACCGAGGATCCTGATAGCGCTTTTGGGCTCGTTATTGCGGAGGCCGAGCCGGATTAGCCTCAGCACAATGGCCTAGAGAGTTGTGCTTTGCATCCCCTAAAAAACACTCGATGAGTGACCGTTAATGGCAAGAGCTGCGACAATGTATGGACCCCTCCCTCCCCAGCGAGACGCTAGGCTTAGTGTCTACCAAA
>CAXBEA010000074.1:0-19409 GCA_963974645.1 uncultured Neptunomonas sp.
GCGTCTTAATTCTGAAACAGTGCTTCCTTGCTAAACAGGAGGGGTCCATATACTAAGCGGCCAGCAGGGCACGGCCTTCTAACGAAAAATTCATACAGAAAGCAGGCCAGACTGACTTGCCAATCCGAAACAGAAACTTAACGCATGATTCTCTGAGGACCGGGTTACTGTAAGCGGCAATGATGATGAAGGAGTAAAGATCCAACAATCTTGTGTCCTAGATTTTGGGGATGAGGTTCTTCGGTTATCTCACTATTTAATCACTTTTATTCGTGGCCGAAGGAGGGTGTTGGCCCAGTCAGGCAAAGGATCCTGAAATATCATTACCTCTCCACCCTTAACCTGTGCAACCTTTTTAAAAGGGTCATCAAGGCTAGAGTTATCCAGCACCATTACGACATCACAAAGAGCAATCGCCTGGCAAACGTGCACCAAGGCTCGCTCAATACGAGCTATCACTTTCTCGCACGGCACATTATGCCCCCCTTCGGTCACGCGCTCCGAGATGCGGGCGATATTCAGGTCAGCTGACTCGAGATGGATGAATACCAGGTTGATCTCATAACCAAGGGCTTTGGCTTCGGCCACAAAATCGATCTTTGACCGGTGCGAAAAAACGGTTTCGAAGCAAAAGTTTGCCCCTTCTCTCAGCAGCTGCTCCCGCAATATCTCAGCCACCTTCGAGGCTTCGTAGCTTTTCCCTTCTGGATCATCCGGCCACCGCTCTTTCGCGATGAGATCTGCATTTACAAAAGTAACCCCTTTCGGCTGGAGAAACCGGAAGTAGAAGGTACTCTTTCCCGCGCCGTTACCACCAGCGAGCAGCCAGAGCTGCTTGGGGCTCATTACGCAGCGATCGCTTCAAAGACACCATTGATAAACCTGCCGACGCGGACGGTCCCATCAGGGGATACCTGCTCCAGCAGGCCTGGGCAGCGAATGGACGCCTGGTATCGAACGCCGGCGCACGCAATGGCCTCTGACAGCGCGCCAGAAGTGCGCTGATCATCGAGTTCTGAGAACAGCATATCGGGATTCACATAAGGGGATTGCTTGGGCTCGATCCGTACTGTGGCTATACCGGTCAGCAGCTCCGTCACCTGTCCCGGATTGATCGTAGCATCAATCGCCTTACCTATCCTGGCCCAGTATTCAATCTGCTCTACAGTAGTGCGAGCGAGCACACCACCCATAGCACGGGCGCTATCAACCAGCTGAGCATCAAGCCGGTAAGGAGTTGCTGACTTGGCCATAACTCTACCTCTATTGGTGATACAAGCTCCATTGTAGCTAATAGCTACACAATATGCAGCATCCCAACTCAAGATTCACTCAGGACAAAAGCCGCAGCGGAGACGCTACTGACGATCGCTCGCAATCCCCGCTACCTGGGTGCTCACATAGGGGTTACGATGGTGCTGTGGATCAAATTCGTTCGCTCTGCTCACTGGGGCCTACAAAATGCTGCGCGGGTTTTCCGCGCCCGTTATTGAAGCGTATGCCGATGAGAACCTAATTTGATGCCTCTACCCGATCCATCGAGAATCATGACATTTGCAACACCGAAAGATCTAGGCCAGTGGCTCAAGGTGAATCACGCCACAGAAAGTGAACTATGGGTGAAGATATACAAGAAAAAAACTGGGATTCAGAGTGTGACTTGGAATGATGTCGTGATCGAGGCTCTATGCTGGGGTTGGATCGACGGTATTAAGAAGTCAATCGATGACCAAGCCTATCTTCAGCGCATTACTCGCAGACAAACGCGAAGCAATTGGTCTAAAAGGAACACAGACCATGCGGAACGTTTGATAAGTGAGGGCCGAATGATGGAATCAGGACTCGTGCATATTCGTGCTGCAAAAGCGGACGGTCGTTGGGAGAAAGCCTATGTGGTAAGTGAAATGGAAGTGCCCGCGGATTTTCTAGCTGCACTGGAGAGCAATCCGAATGTTAAAGAGTTTTATGAAACTCTCAATAAATCGAGTCGTTATGCTATCGCGTACGGATTGATAAGTGCGAAGAAACCCGAAACCAGGCTAAGGCGGTTTACAAAATTCTTGAACATGCTTGCTCACGAAGAAAAGCCTAAATAAGTGGTATTCGGCATAACAAGTGATCTGTAGTGCCCTTGCCATATTAGAACACCCTAACGATCTGCAAAGGGGCCAGGAGCTGACTATTAGTGGTCACGACCATCACCACTTGGAGCGATGTGCTCCAGGCGCACCAGCTCCTTGGTTTTTTAACCGGTTTACTCTGAAGCTTTCGCTTACTTGGTATATACCCATTAACTGAGATTTTTTTATGCTAGGACCATCCCCATGCCAGAACCGTTAAAAAACAGCTTCGGTCGCGATATTCCTGTTTGGATCGCGGACAAAATCAAGGCGGTACACCCTGTCTTCGATGTCGAGAGTTTTCTCTCAGAGGTGCTCGACGGTTACGACGGCCTAGAACTTACCCCGCGTGGCTGGCATATCGCTTATGGCCTGCACCGGCATCTCCCCGCGAGCTACCCCGAGGCTTTAGAGGTTCTACTGGCGTCATTGGGCCCGGAGATAAGCGATAATCAGCTAACCGGGATGGAATCATTTCGATACATGCCTCATATATTTTTCGTCGCACAATATGGACTCGACCATTTCGAACGCTCTATGCAGGCGCAGTATTTGCTCACCAAACGCTTTACTGCCGAATTTAGTATCCGTGCCTTTATCGAAAAATACCCTAAGCAAACCTTGGGCCGTCTGCGAGACTGGGCCACTGACGACAGCGTGCATGTGCGGCGCTTGGTGTCTGAGGGAACTCGCCCTCGTCTGCCTTGGGCGTCTCGGCTAGCGCTATTTCAGCAAGATCCAGGTCCGGTACTTGCTCTGCTGGAGCTGTTGAAGGACGACCCCGAACTCTACGTGCGTCGGTCCGTGGCAAACAACCTCAACGACATCGGTAAAGACAACCCTGAACTGTTAGTTGCAACCGCTGCGCGCTGGTCTGAAGGGGCATCTGAGGAACGCCTGTGGTTAGTACGCCATGCCCTGCGTTCGGCGGTAAAACGGGGGGAAGCCAAGGCACTGGCGGTCTTGGGGTTCAGCGGCCAACCTAAGGTGAAGATCCGCAAAGTTGAAATCAGCCCGCAGCAGGTCTGTATCGGTGAAAGTATCCGCCTAGCCTTCGACTTGGTGGCTTGCGACACTAATACGCAACGATTGCTGGTGGATTTTAAGGTCCACTACGTTAAGGCCAACGGCTCTACTCGAGCTAAGGTGTTTAAATTACGCAAAATGGACCTAGCTCCAGGGCAAACCGTTCGACTGGAAAAACAGGTCTCATGCCGAGAGATGAGCACCCGTAAACACTATCCTGGCCAGCACCGTATCGACCTGCTCGTAAATGGACAGTCGCTCCCTTTGGGAGCATTTGAGCTGTCGACTCAGCTAACCTAAAGGCATTGCTGAAATGCAACGCATATTCACGAAACAACTTATTTTTGTGACAAAGCCAATTTCGCATAGACCGTAAACCGCATTTTAATCAGCTTCGAATGTTCGTGTAATATTACAAACCGATTGGTCTAAGCACTGAATCCATTGACCTACTCCAGCGTCGTGGTTTGTCGGGGTCAACAAGTAGAAGATTTTGCCGCATTGCTCGACAAAGCACGTAACCAATAAGAAGAGAAAGTAACGGCCAAGTTATCAACCCCTCGTTTCTGGGTGAACCTCACGACCACCCCGCCCTCACCCTGAATTAATTACCTGTCACCTAAACTTGACATTACATGCATATGCATTTATATTCAACCTATGAGCAAAAAACAACCTGAAATCTGCCTGGCACATAGCCTGCGCCGGGCAGATCGCGTCATCAGCCAGCTGTACAACGAACACCTTGCCCCACTCGGTGTGCGGATCACCCAGTTCTCGGTATTGCGGGCGTTGCACTATATGGGCGGCACTACCGCAACCCAGATTCAGGATGTTCTGACCCTAGAACAGGCCACGGTTTCACGCGCTTTGAAACCGCTGATTCGCGACGGCTATGTGGTCGTCGCCGAAGGCAGCAATAAGCGCGAAAAACGGTTGTCCTTAAGCCATGCGGGTCAGGAGCTCTACAACCAAGCCCTGGTCCCCTGGCAGCAGGCTCAAACAGAACTCAGAGAGAAACTCGGTTCAGACATCGATGACACCCTGATCCAGTTGAGCCGACAGATCGTCGCTATCAAACGCTAGGTAAAGCGCAAAACAACCACCGAGTAGCAAACCCTAGCGTTTTCTATAAGCAGATACATGCGTACGCATTATAATCACAACATAATACATGCATACGCATTTAAATTAGGAATGATGATGAAACTATACACCTACCCGATTACCAGTAACGCCCTCAAGCTGGAGCTATTAATTACTGCCGCCAACATTCAAATTGATCGTCAGCGGGTTAACCTGGTCCGTGGCGAGCAGAAGACTCCGGAGTTTCTGGCGCTCAACCCCCTAGGACAAATTCCGCTGCTGGTCGATGGCGAGCAGATATTTACCGAATCCAACGCCTTGCTTATTTATCTGGCTAAACATCACCAATCGACGCTGTGGCCCACTGATGAGTCGGCCCAAGGGCATGTACTGCAATGGCTATTCTGGCAGGCGTCCGTCTGGGGACCCGTTGCCGGTACCTTTCATCACCAGCATGTCGTTCGCCCAGCCTGGGGGCTTCGCTGCGATAGGGAGGCGCTAGCTCTGCAGCACGCAAACTTAACTGCGGCCTGTCGCCAGCTTGAGGCCCACCTTCATCAGCGCAGCAAGCAGCAAAGTCAGCTTTTTCTTGCCGGGGACGACCTTTCTGTTGCCGACCTGTCGGTCGCCGCCTTGCTCCTGTTCCGGCAACAAATGGAGCTTCAACTTGATCCATACCCGACCCTGCAGCAATGGTTGCAGGGCCTGTAATCGAACCCCTGGTGGCAACAAAGCAAAGCGCAAGCCGACGCATTTATTGCCCAAATACATGCATACACATCATAAGAAGAATCAACACATACCGATGGAGAACCCTGATGAATAATGCTGAGACCGCACTAGCGGCACCCTTCTTTCGTTGGATCGTCCAACACCCCAAACGGATCATCGCCCTGGGCCTGTTATTGATGCTGGCCCTGGGATCCTTTATTCCGCAGCTGACCCGGGATACCCGCTCTGACGCCTTCCTGGCTGATGACAATCCGGCACTGATTTATCGCGAGCAAGTCAAAAACCTGTTTGGTCTCAGTGATCCGATAGTGATCGCTCTGGTTGCCGAAGCGTCGATCTTCACCCCCGAAGGGTTGAATGCCGTTCGCGCTGTGACCGCTGCGATGAGCGCAATCGACAACGTCGACCCCGATGGAGTCACCAGCCTGGCCACGGAGAACAACATTGTCGGCACCGACGAGGGCATGGACGTGGTCCCTTTCTTCGAAGGGACAGTCAACGGCCAGCAACAGGCGAATGCCGTCAGAGATGCGATTCGAGACTTCCCCCTGTACCAGGGTAGCTTGGTGGCCAACGACGAAAAGGCCACCCTGATCATCGCCGAGTTGCTGGATGAAAAACACAACGAGCAGACCTACGCCGAGATCAGATCGCAGTTGGCAACGCTGCCGCTGCCTGCGGGTTATCAGCTACATGTCGCCGGTGAAGGCGCCATCTCCGGCTACCTCGGCAGCTATATCGACGCCGACGCTCAGCGCTTGAACCCGATTGCTGCGGTGGTTATCACCCTGATTGTGTTTCTGGCATTCCTGCGTTTCGGCTCGACCCTGATGGCCAACCTGGTTATTGTCGCCTCCGCCGTTATCACCGTGGGTACCATGGCGGCCAGCGGCGTGCCCTTCTACGTCATCACCAATGCGTTGCCGGTCATTCTGATTGGTATCGCCGTGGCCGACAGCATTCATATCTACAGTGAATACTTCGAGCGCCGTGCCCTGCATCCGCAAGAGTCGATTGAGACCTCCGTGGTCGCCAGTATGGTTGAGATGTGGCGCCCCATTACCTTAACAACGCTGACCACCGCCGCCGGATTCCTGGGCTTGTCCTTCGCCGCCTATATGCCTCCTTTCCAGTTCTTTGGGCTGTTTACCGGCCTGGGCGTCAGCGTGGCCTGGCTCTACTCGCTTATCGTCCTTCCGGCCGCTATGAGCCTGATGAAAACCGAGGTTCACCCCCGCCTCGCTAACAGGATTCGTACCGAAGGGCATGATCGCTTTGCCAGGGTGATGGTTACACTGGGCAACCGAGTGCAGCACAACGCCAAAACCATCGTGTCGCTGTTCGCCATCGCTGCAGTACTGAGCGCCGTAGCAGCCAGCCAACTACGCGTCGACGAAGACCGAATCGAAACCTTTCACAGCTCCGAGCCCCTGTATCAAGCCGACAAGGTGATCAACAGCCATTTCGACGGCACCAATTATCTCGATATTGTGGTAGCGGCGAGTGAGGCGGAGGGCATATTCGAACCGGCCACTCTGCGGAAAATGGAAGCACTGCAGCAATACGCCCAAACGTTACCCTGGGTGCAGGGCAGCGCCTCGGTAGTCGACTACCTGAAGCAGATGAATCGGGCGTTGAACGAAGGAGATCCGCAGCAATACAGCCTGCCGACCGATAAGGAGCTGGTGGCGCAATACTTCCTGCTCTATTCGGCCTCCGGCGAACCCACCGATTTTGAAGAGGAGGTGGACTACGAGTACCGCCTGGCTAATATCCGCGTCAGTCTCAACAACGGCGCATTTAGCGACAATAGAGTCGTGGTTGAGAAACTCGATCGTTACCTACAAGACCACTTTAACGACGCGCAGGTCAGCGCCACGCTGAGCGGCCGCGTTAACCTCAACTATCACTGGATCAAAGACCTGGGTGCCAGCCATTTTACCGGCATGGCGATTGCTCTGTTCTTAGCCTGGTTGGTGTCGGCGCTGCTGTTTCGTTCCGCAATGGCCGGTATCTTCGCGCTGACGCCGGTGGCGGCCAGTATTCTGTTGGTCTACTCCGCCATGGTAGCGCTGTCCATCCCGCTAGGGATAGGCACATCGATGTTTGCAGCGGTGGCCATTGGTCTGGGTGTTGATTTTGCCATCCACACAATCGATAAGCTCCGCTCGCTGCACCCCGAAAGCGGTGATATCCCTACTACCCTACAGAAGTTTTACCCCACCACCGGGCGGGCGCTGTTGTTCAACCTGCTGGCCATCGCTTTCGGCTTTGGCGTGCTGATCAGCAGCAAGGTCGTGCCGTTAAATAACTTCGGCATCATCGTCGCCCTATCGGTGACCACCAGCTTCCTGGCTAGCATGACGTTGCTGCCAGCGATGATCCTGCTGTTTAAACCCCGCTTTATCACCGGACAACAAACCGAGCAGCCGACGGCCATGGGTGCACTGGCGAGTAAAGCGATCTTGATCATCGCCTTGGTTAGCGGCATCGGCCTACTGGGTAACAGCAGCGACCTGTTCGCAGGCGACGCTTCTATCACCCCTCCCCCTGCAGCCAAAACCGCTATAGCCCAAACCTCTGGAAAAATGCCGTTACCCAACGGGCGCTGGGTCGTAGAGCAGATCAACGCCGTTGACGAAGGCATTCAGCGTACCAGCAAACTGTCGATGAAGCTGGTTGACCGTCGCCACAAGGAGCGGCTGCGTGAAACCCAAACCTTCCGTAAATACGTTGGCGACGAGAAGCGTACAGTGCTGTTTTACCTGTCCCCCAGAAACGTCAAGAACACCGGATTTCTGACCTACGATTACCCGCAGGCAGCGATGGACGACGACCAGTGGCTGTATCTGCCAGCACTACGCAAGGCACGGCGCATCTCCGCCTCTGATCGTGGCGACTATTTTTTGGGCACCGACTTCACCTACGAGGAGATCAAAAAAGAGGGCAAATTCGAACTCAGTGATTACCACTTTAAAACGTTGAAAAAAGAACGACTGGACGGCAAGGACACCCTGCTACTGGAAGCCACCCCCGTTGACAGCAAAACAGCTAGGGAACTCGGTTACGGCAAAGTACACAGCTGGGTCGACCCCAGCAACTGGATCGTGATCAAAGCTGAGTACTGGGATACCAATCTGAATCCGCTAAAGACCCTTAACATCGATGATATCCGCCGGGTAGACGGTATCTGGACACGCCATCGGATGCAGATCGACAACCATAAGACCGGGCACCATACCGAGTTTGTATTCTCCGAGGTGGATTACGATAAACCGTTAAGCGACAACATCTTCGCTCGCCAAGCTCTCACTCGAGGGGTGCCAAGATGAGTGCCGCGATGAGCGCCCTGCGTACAACCACCGTGGCTCGACCATTGCTGGGCTTAGCCCTACTCGGCCAAGTCCTGGTAAGCCAGGTATGGCTGGGGCAAGCCGCACTCGCCGCTGATGTCAGCGGATTGCTCAAAAGCCAGACCTCCTTCAATCTGCATAGCCATGGCGTGCAACAACAGGAGTGGCTGTTGGATCTGGAGTATATGGATAGGCTCGGTAACGGCGAACTAACCGCGATTGGTCGGCTGCGGTTCGATACAGTCGACGACCTGAATCATTCGAAATCCGCCAGCCCCGACAATTATTCAACACTAGGCGGGCCGCTGTTCAGTGGCCCGTACGGCGAAGCGGGCTTGCGAGAACTCTATTGGCAATACAGTGGCGAGGATAGTTTCTGGCAGATCGGCAAACAACAGGTGGTCTGGGGAGAGGCCGACGGATTAAAGCTGTTGGATCGGGTCAATCCACAGAGTTTTCGTGAATTTATACTCGACGATTTTGATGATTCCCGGATACCGCTGTGGATGCTCAACGCCCAGTTTAATGTGACGCAAAACGGCACCTTGCAGCTGCTGTGGATACCGGATACCAGCACCCATGAACTGGCGCCGGCGGGGTCGCCCTTCGCCTTCACCAGCCCCGCCCTTGTTCCCGCCCCCGTGCCAGGTTTCACGACCCGCGTGCAACAGGCCGAGGCACCCGATAAACTAGTAGCGGACAGTGATTTTGGCCTGCGCTTCAGCAATTTTGTTGCGGGCTGGGATTTCACTCTGAACTATCTCTACCATTACGTCGACGAACCGGTGGTGCGCGCACAGATGGCGGGGCCGGACATTCTGGTGACTCAACAGTACGAGCGCAGCCACCTGCTCGGCGGCACCGCCAGCACTGTCTTCGGGGACTGGATTCTACGGACCGAAATGGCGTACGAAACCGATCGTTACCACCGAACTCAGACCGCCCTGCCCGGGGTTATGCAGGCGGACCAATGGAGTTCAGTCATCGGACTGGACTGGCAAGGCTGGAGCGACCAGTTTATTTCGCTGCAGTGGTTTCAGACCAGTATTTCTGGTGATACCACCGGCCTGGTGAAAAACCCGCGTGAAGACAGCCTGACATTCCTGTGGGAGTCCCGCTTTCTCAACCAAACCCTGACCGTAAAATGGTTGCAGATTCACTCCTTAGATCATGGTGACGGCATCTCTAGACCCCGGCTGAGTTATAACTATGCGTCCAGTCTGGATCTCTATATCGGCGCCGATCTATTTTACGGAAAACCAGATGAGCTATTCGGGCAGTTCGATAACGCAGATCGAATCAGCATCGGCTTTAATTGGGGGTTCTGATTAGTACGGGTCAGAACTCAATAGGCGGAAACCGGCATACCCAAACAGTAGGGCTAGAGAAATGGGATGGATCAAATGCTGTTCTGCGTGTCGGTTGATCTTTACCTGCATCATCAATAACCTGATATTCATCGCTGTAGTCATCCAACCGGGGCGAATTAGCAGATACCGGCTAGCCAACTTAAGTAATGACATTAGCTAAAGTCCAACCGGTCCCGGTTGGTGAAATTCGATAACGTTACCATCGGGGTCACGGACAAAGAAAAATACCGTGCCGTTGGCAAGTTCAATCGTCTCTGTGATCGCAATACCGGCGTCTGCCAACTGACTTGCGACAGCGTCTCGATCGGTGATCTCCAGCGCGATATGGGTAAAACCGGTATGTTTTACGGATACATCCATTAGAATATTGTTTTCGGCCGCATCGGCAGAGGCGTTGAGGATAAAATTGATATTGACCCCGCTCGGATGTTCCATAATGGCAACCGGCTCTGGGCCGATGGGGCCGACGATAAATTCGAATCCCAGTTTTTTGTAAAACACCCTTGCCAGGTCTAGGTCTCGGATCCTAAGCCCAACGTGGTTGATCCTTGTTATCTGTTGCATCACTGCACCCGCCTTATCCTTAGTGGAACCATCTTGAGTTTTACGCGGCTTTCCTAGCCGTCTTTAATAAGCCAGGGAAAGCGCGCTCACCGGTAAACCCCTAGCATAGTTAATTATACGCACAGGGTGTTGGAGCCACGGGATCGATCTGTGACCGTTGATGGAGCACCGATGATCGATGACCCCACCACGCCAGTTGAATCTCGCTATGTCTACAGTTGCCGAAGCTCAGTATGCGGCGGTGAATCGAGTTTGGTGGTGCTTAGCTATCTCGGCCTCATCAATAAGCACTACCGCGAGATCTTCCATGGATATGGACGAGTTGCCAGAGGAGTCGAGCAACAGCTCGTCGCGCCCCAATCGATAGTTACCGGTACGTTCCCCTGGCGACAACTGCGCGGCTGGACTGAGGTAGACCCAGTCAACTCGGATTTCTGCCTGGCAAGCCTGCAGCTGGTCAGCGCTGGCCTGCCCTATCGGACGTGCGCCAACCGGCAGGAAGCTGGTGTCTTCCATAACGGTTTTACCACCCGCGCCGGGTACGGTTAACGTTGCCGCACCGCCAACCACCAGCAGCCGTACGCCAGTTTCTGCCAGTCCATTCATCAATGTCTGGGTTGTCAGATCATTTTGTTGCTTGTTGTAGGGCACCGGTCGGATAGCCGAAATGACAACATCTTGCCCGGCGCTGACGTTGACCACGTCCTCAATATTATCCACGTCACCCAAACACGTTCTGGAGGCGGTAGGTAGATCGTCAACGCTGTCCGGATTTCTCACCACGGCGGTGACCTCATGGCCACGGGACAAAGCTTCTCTGACCACGCGAAGACCGACCTTTCCTGCTGCGCCTAATACGGTAATTTTCATAACGATGAACTCCCAATTTATTGGATGATGAAAAAAGCGTTTTTTGCTACCTACTTAAGAGTCGGCCGCCAAAATAACAGGCTGCTGTAGCGGCAATGGGATACGTTGATTAGCCGACGATTAACCGCGTCGCGACACAGCAACAACACAATGGCAAGCACCACCAGCAGGCCGCCGGGTAGCCAGTGCCAACCGATGCGCTCTGGCTGATCAATAAACAGCAACAGCATCGAGACGAAAGGCACCAGATAGCTATACGCTGTCACGGCGCCCGGCGTCAGCACAGCCGTCGCGCGCTGGGTCAGCCAGAAGGTCATGCCGCTGGAAAACACTCCGAGGAAAGCCAGTAGCAAGACATCTGCAATCGTCATGGCCAGCAGCTGCTGTGGCACCTCCTCGACCCATGCCAGCATGCCCACGAGCACGCTACCGGTTAGCAGACTCCAGAAGGTCCGGATCTCGGCTTGTTGCGATAGCCAGCCTCGATTTAATCCCCACTTGCTTAACACCGGATAGAGCGCCGAGGCGGTACAACCTATAAAAAATGCGACTTCGGCCATCCCAAATTGCAGCTTATTGAATTGCCCCTCTGCTTCCGCCCAGGCCAGCGCCAAGGCACCGGTCGCACCCAGGGTTAAGATGCCCAATAACTGGCCGGCACGTCGTTCGACGCCAAACAGGCGGCCAAGGACGTAAGCTAACAGCGGTACACTAACGTAGAGTGTGGCCATCGACAGCGCGCTGGTGCGATGTGCAGCCCAGAACATGGTGCCGAAGAACCCGGCAAGACTGAGCCCCATGATGCCGTACAGCAGCAACCCAGGTAGACTCGGCCAACGATGGCTACGCCACATCAGTGGCCAAATAGCCAATGCCGCGATGGCAAAACGTAACGCCGTAAGCGACAGTGGCGGCAGCCCTTCATTCATCATCCCCACTGCCGGGAATGAGATCCCAACAATCAACGCCCAGAGCAGCATGCCCGGGTGAGCGTGCAACTCCTCCTGCTTCTGATTAGCTTGGTGACTCCCCTGCGATGACATCAACTGTGTATGATCCATGACCAATCTCCTGCTATTTGTCTTCGTATCCGTCACTTTGGGAATTTCCCGATACGCCGGCAGATGCGCCTAGCCTCACTTTATTGTGTTTCCCATTGACTGATAATCTAGCTAACTGGAAAATAACTGTTGATATAAAGTGGACAGTAAGATGATAGAGGGGAGTAATTGGCTATGGATGAATTCGGTGCGATTCCGGTATTTGTCGCGGTTGTCGAGCACGGCGGATTTTCCGCAGCCGCCCGGGCGCGTGGCATTTCCAAATCAGCGGTAAGCAAACGCATCAACCAGCTTGAGAAACACCTCGGAGTCCGGTTACTGTACCGTACGACCCGCAAGCTAAGCCTGACCGAAGCCGGTGAACGCTATTTTGAACATGCCAGCCAAGCCTTGATCGCCGCTGGCCAAGCCGAAGATGCGGTGACCCAGTTGCAGGGCGACCCCCAAGGGAAACTGCGGATCAGCAGCCCGATGTCTTTTGGTCGCCTGCATGTCGCCCCGTTGATCCCAAAACTGTTGCAGCGCTACCCGAGGCTTCAGGTCGAACTGGTTATGGACGATAAAAAGACCGATCTGGTAGCGGCCGGGTTCGATATAGCCATCCGCTCTGGACGCCTGCCGGACTCAACCCTGATCGCCCGTAAACTAGCACCGTTGCGCCAGGTCTTATGCGCCTCACCCGAGTATATCGAGCGCTGCGGTAAGCCGGCTACGCCATCCGAGCTAACCGAACATAACTGTGTGCTGTTTAGCTATTCCAGCGATGCCAACAAGTGGATGCTGTGCGATAACGATGAGCCTGTAACGGTGTTGGTATCGGGAAACTATCGGGTCAACAACAGCGAAGCCCTGTTAGAAGCGTTAAGAGCAGGAACGGGCATCGGCCGATTACCAACCTTTGTTGCCGGTCCCGATCTAAAGGAGGGACGGCTGGTGCAACTGTTTGAGTCTTATCGAATCCCCGACCAAACTTTCTACGCGGTGTTTCCCGAACGGCAATATCTGCCCGCAAAGGTACGGGCATTTTTAGATTTCGCGATCGAGCATTTTGGCGGGGACCGACCCTACTGGGATGCGTAGCGCCTCTAGCCTGCTACCAATACTGGGATCGTTCACCTCCCTGCTTAGGTTGCCGTATACCACTACCGTCACCAAAAAGGCGCAGCTGAGGGTCGGAAGCAGTAGAAAATCTCAGCTAGGCTGGAGAAGGAAAACAATCACCGGGTTAGAACCGGCGGGGGGATGAAACGTTCGTGTCACCATCATCTCTAACACTGTCATGCAGACCCTAAAGGCGGTTCGCTCGTTGCTATCAGCCAAGCCCTGCGCTATAGCGACCGCGTGGGATTTGGACTCTATAATCTTTACACATCAAAAAAATACAAAGTACGTAATTTGTATTATAAGTACACGCAGGATCTACACTGGGTTACTTTGTTGCAGCTATTCTTAGCAGCCTGCGGGTTTTCAGTTAATATAGCTTTTATCAGAAAAATCTTAGATTTAGAGTATGCCCACAGAAAAAGGAGCATCAAATATGCCTAATAACACCAAACCACATGAATTGGTCGGCATCCTCACAAATAGCCTAGAAAAAGACCCTAGCAGCGACATCACGCACCTGATAAGCCCCCTCTCTCCTGCTGAGCTTGCACGCATCCTAGAGTCGCTGCCTAGCCCACTGCGTATTCCTATGTGGCAGCAGATAGCTGTAGGAAAAATGGCTGAGGTATTACTCGAGACCCACGACAGCACACGCCGCAAGCTCATCAAGCATACAGAACCCGAAAAGTTACTCGAATGCCTCTCGGCAGTACAGATGGATGAGCTAGCCGATTTGGATGATGATCTGCCGATTTCGGTCGTCAACGCCATGGTGGCGGCCATGGATGACCAAAGAAAAATGCGCTACACCCTGGTCAAAGACTATCCGGATGATTCTGCTGGCGGCCTGATGGATATGGATGCGACGGCTATCCGTGCCGATGTCACTCTCAAGTCGGTACTACGATTCCTGCGTCGCCTGCGAAGTCGAGAGGGTGCGCTTGCTGAACATCTCGATAGCTTGATGGTGGTAGATCGTTCGAATCGCCTGCGTGGCTACCTGCCTTTGAGCACCCTAGTTTCCAATGCTACGGATGTTAAGGTAGCCGATGTCATGATTGAAGCTGTAATCAGCTTTACCCCTCTGCAGGCTGCAAGAGAGGTAGCCAGAACCTTCGCCGACAAAGATTTACTCTCTGCACCGGTTATTGACGAAGACAACCAACTATTGGGACGTATTACCGTAGATGACATCATCGATGTGCTCCGCGAAGAGAGCGATCGAGAACTGCTTGGACGCGCTGGCCTTAATCCCCACGAGGATATGTTTGCGCCAATTTTACTAAGCTCATTACGCAGGGCATTCTGGCTGGGGGTCAACTTGATCACAGCCTTTGCAGCCGCTGGCGTTATCGGCCTATTTGGTACCACGATCGAAAAAATAGTCGCCCTGGCAGTACTGATGCCCGTCGTTGCCAGCATGGGGGGCATCGCAGGCAGCCAGACCCTAACTCTCGTCACTCGCGGTATCGCACTTGATCAGATCGGCCAAAGCAATTTCTGGCGTTTACTACGCCATGAATTAGGAATCGGACTTTTAAATGGCATTTTCTGGGCGTTTATCGTTGCAGCTATCGCCTACTGGTGGTTTTCAGACTGGATGCTCGGGCTGGTATTTGGTGTAGCGCTACTGGTGGCGATGTTGACCGGCGCTTTAGCCGGTGCTGTAATTCCAATGTCGCTAAAGCAGATAGGCATTGACCCTGCGTTGGCTGGCGGCGTTGTGCTTACTACGGCAACGGATGTGATCGGTTTTCTGGCATTCCTCGGATTAGGTACTTTGATTCTAATTTAGTCTGTCGGAGGTCACACCTATACGGTGCTACCTCTAGTACCCTCCACGCCTATTATTTTTCTCTGTCGGTCATCCTGATTCTGTTATGGCGATATCCAGCTACCCATCAAAGCTCTCCTTACCCCAGGTAAACCCTGGTGTTGAAACGGTAATTGAATACTTGATAATCAAGTTCCCCAGCATTGCCCCTCATATTTGGCGACAGCGCGCTGCCGATGGCAAACTGCACTGGCACGATGGTTCACTTATTAGCGAAGCATCACTCTATCAGCCTCAGCAGCGTATCTATTACTTCAGAGAGGTCGAATCCGAACCTGTTATTCCACTCAGTGAGAACATTATATTCCAAGATGATCAACTTTTAATCGCTTATAAGCCTCCCTTCCTTCCGGTCACACCAGGAGGACGGTATGTTAATGAATGCCTACAAAGCCGATTGCGGAGAAAAACGGGAATAAATGAGCTGCAGGCTCTGCATCGCCTGGATAGGGCTACAACGGGGCTGGTGATGTTTTCTGTTAACCCTAAAACATGCCATCTATACCATCGCCTGTTTGAATCTCGGCAAATAGAAAAAACCTATCAGGCAATCGCCAAGATCGATTCAGACGTTATTAATGCGCGTATAGCAACGCCTACCATCGGCCAAGAATGGCAGGTCATCAACCGTCTGGAAACCTCCACACCGCGATTTTTAATGAGGGTGAGCCAGGGGAAACCGAACAGCCACTCTTCGATTCGCTGCCTGCAGCAGGACGGTGATAAAGCCTTGTTTGAATTAAAACCCATTACCGGAAAAACACATCAGCTTCGGGTTCATATGCAGACTCTGGGATGGCCAATACTGCACGATCGATACTATCCGGTTTTACAACCGGAATCGGCTGATGATTATTCCCGACCTTTGCAACTGCTGGCCAAAGAGCTGCGATTTATCGACCCTGTGAGTCTACGACCAAGAGCATTCAATTGTGATACGGAACTGACTCCAAGCAGTGACTAGCAGCCATGCTTTTTGCCCCTGTCATGAGCTGTTAAGAATTATCCAGCAACCTAGAAGCGCCTTTAAAGGCCTAGGCTCAGCCTGTTATCAGGCATCGACGATGCCGTGTCGGATACCTGTATGGATGATATCGGAGGTTTTAGAAAGCTCGAGTTTGTTCATAATATTGGAGCGATGCGCATGCACGGTCTTTTGGCTGATAAACATCGCTTCTGCAATCTGAGCTGGGCTTTGGCCACCTGCCAGCAAGGTGAAAATCTGCAATTCTCGCTTTGTCAGCAGATTAAGTAACGAACCACTGCTGCCGGAAAGCTGCTGCTGAATCTGCTCGGCGATAAACTCCTTCCCAGAGCTGACTTGCCGAACAGCCTCTATTAGCTCTTCAGGAGCGCAACGCTTGGTCAGATAACCTTTAGCACCAGCCTGCATAACCCGCGATGGGTAAGGCTCACACTCCTGCACGGTAAGAACCAGAATTTTAGCCTCAGAATCCACTGCCCTTATTCGCTGAATAGCATCCAGTCCCCCTGCTCCCGGTGGCATAGACAGGTCCATGACCACGAGATCCGGAGTGAATTTTTGATATTGGTGGTACGCCTCTTCGCCGCTGGACGCCTCGCAAACAACCGAGATTCCTTCTGCACTATCGAGTAAACGATGGAACCCTGCACGTACGATCTCATGATCATCAACTAGCATTACACGAATCATATCACTCACCTGAAAAGCTTAAGCTAAATTGTGGCGTCATCATAATCACTCCCCCCTTAAAAAGCATTGATCTAACCCAGGCAATTATAATCATAGCCTCGCCCGAGCTGGTCGATTAAGAAGTTTTCGGTTATATAGTTACCAGTTTCGACTATCTTTAAAATACGTTTGACTGCCCCTTTGTAGAGGATGCTGTATGGTTGCGCACGTAATGATTCACCTCAAGCCGGAAGATCTTCCTGAAACAGGCCTGCGGGTTAAGTACCGATGCGGTGAAATTTTTGAGAAAAAAATTGAATGGGCCGATGTTTCAGAGGGGTTGCTTCAAGCGGAACAAGCCACCAATGACCTCAAAGAACCTGGGATAAACATTGCCGATTCTGAAACCCAAGGCTACGCTGGCTTTGAAGCCAGAACCGGTAATTATTGGCGCTATAAACACGAAGCCGATCCAGACGTATTCCGCGAACAGTGCCTGCAAATAATTGAGATCCAGGAGCCCTTTTCTCCCCGCTCATCATGGCATGCCTGGCGACCCGGCGAGAGCAGCATTACCCATGACAGGTTATCGACAACCTTTAAAAACGCAATAACCGGTACAAGGCTTCGCTATGCAGTGTCTGCACAAAGCTTTAGCTACCAAATTAAAGATATCTCTAAAGGAAGAAAATCAAAAAAAACACTAACGCATGATTATATTTTAAATCAAATGCTTAACACTAGCTTCAAGAAACTTGATCACCATAATATCGAAATTAAAACTGAGCCCAATCAGGATACTGATGCGGGAGGTAGCTTTAGTATCCACTTCAAAAGCGAACACTATTTAATCAGCTACCAAATCGCCGAGCAGATGTTTTCACTGTCACTTTTTGATACCACTAAAACAGAGATAGCTTTACTCAAGCGTGTAGATTTACCGCATAGCGAGGTTATTGAGGAGACAAAAACATTTCTGGGCTAAGTACAGGTAAGATTACGATTTAATCTTTATTGATCGGGCGAAAGCAGGTTACTCCTCATCTGCCTCATAGCCCCTGTAAGCATCAAAGGATTCCACTTCTAGCGCATCGGCTGAACTGAGTGCATCGGCACCATAGCCGAGCGCCTCAGGCACCGCCACCAAACCATCGCTAAACCCAATCACCAGTAATCCCAACTCCTTGCAACGACGCAGCGCCTGTTCTAAATCCCTGATCGCACTGATTTGAGGGTGTGTGAAGCCCTGTTCTACAATCGGCCTAACAACAGCTAACGGCGGCTCGACTGAGGGGGCTACTGAGGGCTCAACAGGCAATGCGGAAGGGATCGCAAGAGGATCTTCTGGCTCAACGAGAGGGATGGCATCTACTATAGCAGGCTCTTGGAATGACTCGAGGACCTGTTCTGCTTGCGATTCTACTTGGGGCTCTGCCTGCTGTGTTGCTTGCGGTTCGATAATATTGACCGGCTTGGGTGTCACCTCGGTACCAATGCTGGCTGCAACAATGCTAGATAGCGCAGCAGCAGGTTTTTTCCGGGCAGAGACCTGCTTTAGCGTGAAGCCATGCGCATCCAGAAGGTATACGTTAACGTCACTTTTTTGTAACTTGATCAGACATATTTTCAACAATGAAAAATGTCGCTCGCTGCCGCAATAGACATGCCCGCCCCCATCGATATCCTGGACAGTTTTGAGGATATCCGAGACTTTGGCGTGTTCCGGGATGTCTATATTCATAAATCGTAATTCATAAATCGTAATCGAGGCGGTAATTAAGGCTGACAATCCTACCCCGAGACGCCTCTGGGTACCAGATTCCAATATCGGCCAGACGACAGGGCGTGGTTAAAAGCCACTAACGACTAGGGGCACTGTATTTACTATCCAGATCAGCAACTAGTGCCCGCAAGTTACTGTTTTCCTGCTTTAATTCGAGCCACTCTTGGTTTTCAGGTGTAGTAAGTTTGAGCTGCTGACGCAGTTTTTCATTATCAGCTTCAAGTCTAGTAACTACGCCTTCATTGACCTTAGCTTCGCGCTGCATATCCGTTACTGTAGCCTCGGCATTGAAGACCCGCTGCTCTAGCGCAAGCCGATCCTGACCCGCCTCATGAAGTTGCAAGTAAAGCTGTTGCTGCTGATCAATCTGCTGAGATAACTTACCCAGCACTTCAGCAAGCTTATCTTGCTGCAGCTCAAGCTCAGTGCGATGCGCTGCTCGCAATGCTTTCAACTGCCGCTGTGCCTGATCATATTGCCCTTCAAACTCTCTACGAGACCGGTCTACCGCTGTATGCCACCAGCTAATCATCGCATCAGCGAGTTGATCGGGAAGGTCTGGGTACTCGCGTCCTTTTTGTAATCGCTGCCCAAGCGTCTGCCACCACTCACCCAGTGCTTTATTGATTGTTGACAGGCTTCCTTTACCCAGGCGCTCACGCACATTTTGCTGAGTAGGGCGAACGCCTTCGGCTAACAAGCTATCTGCAATGTCAAAAACCCGGCTATAGGTATCACTTTTCATCAACACACCCGCGCTGATTAATAAAAGGCCACTATACAGCTTCAGTTTTTCAAGGGAACCTATGAACAAGTCCCTTGCGCCTCTGGCTTTCAGAGCGAGTGGAGATC
>CAXBEA010000075.1:0-19372 GCA_963974645.1 uncultured Neptunomonas sp.
CGGAACAGCGCCAGTCACGGCGCTACGCGCCATGCCTGGCGCACCACAAAAAAAGGACGCTAGCTGCGTCCCTTTTTTTAAACTGCTTTCAGAGCCATAGATACCCCTAGGCCTCAAGCACCAAAAGCATGATGCTTATTAAAACGGGTCAAAACCCGTCTGAGTTCTCTGGCATGCTGCTGGTGTCCACTCCGTTGAGCCTCCCTGATATCGTCCACGATCATATATCTAATGCGCTTTACCCCGCCATCAGAATGCAATAAAAAATCACACTCGGCCAAAGCGGGCAGTCGCTCCGCATGCTCGTATTCTGCTACAGCATCAACCTCATCCTGAGATAAACCACTGACATCTAGACAGTCTTCATAGGTTAACATGGCGGCATACTCCTCTTAGCAGTCCACTGTTAGGCCTTATTACAAGGCCTTTATTAGCGTTTCTGATCATAGGATAGACCTAAACAGATCCTGCGGCATCTGAACGTTTTTCAACCAATATTGATTACCAAGGATTGGAGTTCAGGCGGCCCCAAAAGGTCTATTTATTAACTCATGAGCGCTTCTTAAACGGCGCTAAACCATCACCCAGAGCACCCTTTTCAACAGGCGCCGCACTCGGTTTACGTCGGTTGCCCACTTGTTTCTGATCGCGGTGGCGTAGCTTGGTTTTCTTAACCGACTCTGAATCAGACTTAGCGGACTTTTTCCTGCCTAGCTCTTTACGCTTACCCGCCGCCTTACCCGAAGCCTTAAGCTTAGCAGGCCCCTTATACTTACCTTCCAACCCCGGCACATCACGGCGCTCAAACTCCATCCGCAAATAACGCTCGATGCTAGACATCAGGTTCCATTCCGAAGCCGCAATTAAACTAATGGCCAGTCCCGACTCACCCGCTCGGCCGGTACGGCCTATCCTGTGCACGTGCTCATCACCACTGCGCGGCATATCGAAATTAACCACCAGATCAACACCGGCAATATCCAAACCACGCGCAGCGACATCGGTGGCGACCAGTATCGATATCTGGTCGCGACGCATCAGGTCCATAACCCGGTTACGATCATCCTGCTCCATATCGCCATGCAGCACACCCGCCCGAAACTTATGGTAACGAATCAAGCCACTCAATCGATCGGCCTGGACTTTGGTATTGCTGAAAACGATCGCCTTGTTATAGGTTTCCAGCTCCAGCAACCGGAAAAGTAATTTCTGCTTGTGGGCAACATCATCCGCCAGCACAATCTGCTGCCGAATCGATGTATGTTGATCCCGGGCGCCACTTAGCAACAACTGCGTTGGCTCACGCAACACCTTCTTGACCACTGTCATCAATCCGCGCGTTTTCAATGTGGCCGATAGCAACAACGTCTGTCGCTCAGGCCGCGAGCCCTCAGCGATCTTAAGCACGTCCTCGCTAAAACCCATATCCAGCATCCGATCCGCCTCGTCGAGCACCAGCACTTCCAGATCGCTCAGATCGATATTGTTATGCGAGAGATGCTCCAGCAAGCGACCTGGAGTGGCGATGATCAGCTCTGGATTCTTTCGAATCAGCGAACGTTGGTATTTAAAATCCTCACCGCCCGTAATCAAGCCGGCTTTGAGCTGGCTAAATTCTGCAAGCAAAGTGAAGTGTTTAAAGACTTGCCGGGCCAACTCTCGGGTTGGCAACAACACCAAGCCGCGAGTGGCGCTTTTGGGCGCATCCAACTCCAAAAACCGATGCAGCATTGGCAACAGATACGCAGCCGTTTTACCGCTGCCTGTCTCCGCACTGATCAGCAAATCCTTACCTTCTAACGCCAGCGGAATTCCGCGTAGCTGCACCTCAGTCGGCTCTTCAAGCCCCAATTTAGCTAAACTTTTCTGAAGGCAGTTATGTAACGGCAGTTCTGAAAACACGCAATATCCTCAGGTATCAATCAACGTAGTAGCAACAGGGAAAAGGCGCAGGGGAAACTACTGCACTCAGATGGCGGCTATTGTACTCTGTTCAGACCAAACAGTCTGGCTCAAAGAGGAAGTTCATCATGCAGATATGGGTCGATGCCGACGCCTGCCCCAAGGTCATCCGTGAGATACTATTCCGCGCCGCGCAACGAGCCGAAATACAAACCACCCTGGTGGCCAACCAACGGGTTCCAACCCCGCCCTCAACCTGGCTGCATTCGGTACAGGTGGCAGCCGGATTCGACATTGCAGATAATTATATTGTCCAAAAAGTCGAACCTGCAGACCTGGTCATCACCGCCGACATCCCACTAGCTGCCGAGGTGATCGACAAAGGAGGCTTGGCATTGAATCCCAGAGGTGAACTCTACACCCCTGAAAGCATTCGCCAACGATTAAACATGCGAGACTTTATGGAGACTCTACGTGCCAGCGGCGTCCACACCGGCGGCCCCCAGACACTCTCCCTTGCTGACCGACAAGCCTTTGCCAATCAGCTGGATCGGCTATTAGCCCAGAATATCAAGTGATAACTAGGCCGAACACCAGGGGCGTCCAAGTTACGAAAAGCTGCCAACTCGACACTAAAAACAGAGGTCACGGCTTCTTTGGTAACGAGCTCAAAGCGTCGCGCTTCAAGGCACGAACCGGCAGAATAACCGGCGCCTCTATAGACAGCCTGACATTGGCGCCCTTTACCTGCTGGACCACAATTCTAATCGCTTCTCCAACGCTGAAAGACTCGTTCTCTTTACGGGTAATCACAATCATCAGACCAACTCCTTCCTTGGTAATGCACTAAGGTTTTCCGATAAACCTAGATTCCTGCTTAAGCAACAGATTAGTTCGAACCCACAAAAAAGCGTCTTAAGACTTTAAACAAACCGAACGCATCTTCACTACCCGCCAACTCACGAATCGAATGCATAGCAAACGTCGGCACGCCTATATCCAACGTGGGGACACCGATTTTGGCGGCCGTGATCGGCCCAATGGTACTGCCACACGCCATATCCGAACGTACCGTAAACGCTTGCACCGGAACATTCTCAAGTCGTGCCAGTTGCCGAAATAATGCACTGGTGGCCGAACTGGTTGCATAACGCTGATTCGCGTTAAGCTTGATCACAGGGCCTCCATTAAGGAGCGGACCATGATTGGCATCGTGTTTATCACTAAAATTGGGATGGATACCGTGGGCGTTATCAGCAGAGATCATCACCGATCGAGCCAGCATCCGCTGACGATCCTCGCCTCCGCTCAGCATTCGTTCCAGCACCTGCTCTAGGAACGGGCCATTAGCTCCCGAGCTGGAGAGGCTACCAACCTCTTCATGATCATTACAGACCAGCAACATTGCCTGATCCTGACCGGAACCCTCTTGGCCAGTTGCAGCGGATGCCTGCAGCAAACTCTGCAGGCCGACAAAACAGCTGAGCAAATTATCTAGCCTGGCGGAAGCGATAAACTCTTTATTCAGCCCGATCAATGCGGGAGGCTGGGTATCGTAGCAATAGAGGTCGAAGTCAAGCACCTCCGCGACCGCGTCACCCTGTTGGCGCAATTTCTCTAGCAATAACGTTCGTAACTCAGGTTTATGGTTTTTATCCGCAATGGACAGCAATAACGGCAGATGCTGCTGGGGATTAATCGCATGCTCTTCATTTGCGCCGCGATCCAGATGAATAGCCAGACTGGGCACCACCGCTATCGGCGCCTCAAAATCAACCAAGGCATGGGCCAAGCGCCCCTGGGGGTCGATATAACTGACCCGCCCCGCCAGCGAAAGATCGCGATCAAACCAAGGATTAAGCAGCGCGCCTCCATAAACTTCAACACCCAGTTGGAAATACCCCTCCTTAACCCGCTCGGGAGTCGGCTTGATTTTAAGGCAGGGACTGTCCGTATGCGCACCCAGCATCCGCAGCCCGATCTCAGCCAAGTTAGAAACAGCGGGCATTGCAAACGCAATGACCGATGAATCGTTGCGGGTAACAAAATAGCGACCACCTGGCTCTAATGACCAGGAATCTGCTTCATTCAGCGGCTCAAACCCGGCCGATTGGAGCTGATCAGCCAGTTCGCGCGTGGCATGAAACGGCGTAGGTGAACGGCGCAGAAAATCCAACAGCGACAGATTAAATGATTCCAGTTGCATCAGAACTCTCCAACGATAGATAGCAGTTCCATCTCGAACACCAGCGTCGAGCTAGGTGGTATTTTCGGCGACGGGCTACGCTTACCATAGGCAAGCCCCGAGGGCACAAACAGCTGCCAATGGTCGCCAACATGCATCAACAGCAACGCCTCTTGCCAACCAGGGATGAGACCGGCGACAGGAAACTCTGCGGGCTCGCCTCGGGCATAGGAGCTGTCAAATTCGCTGCCATCGATCAAACTGCCACGATAATGGACTTGAACCCGGTCCGATAGCGCAGGCGAGACACCCTCGCCACTGCGTAAAACCCGATACTGCAATCCCGAGGGGGTAGTAACCACATCGGCTTGCCTGGACTTCTCAGCCAAAAAATCCTGCCCCGCTTGCAAATTAACTGCAGCCTGTTCTTCAAGTTTATCCAACCGGGATAAGAGTTCAGTATCGCAGCCTTGCACACTCAGCAAGAGGCCCGCGAGCAGGCTCAACGATATAAAACGCAACAATATTTTGATCACGAAAATTTCTACTCCATCTAAAGAAAACAGATGGTATCCTGACGCTCGGGAACCTGCCACACCAATCAACTGTCATAGCGATTGTTATCTATGAATAAATTAACGATCGAAAACTACAACAAGCTATCTTCAGTTTTCAACCTCGACTGGCTGAACTTATGATTTTTCAAACGACTAAACACTTTCTGCTATCCATTACGGCGGCACTGCTACTCAGCATTCACGGTTTAGCACTAAGTGCGAGCAGCTCACTTGAAGAGCTTGCGCCCGAGGCTGTCCACAGTGAAACATTGAAAGCAGTGGCGAAGACATTGCGTTTCGGCCATTACAAAAAACGTTATCTCGATGACGAACTCTCTTCCGAACTGCTCGACGCCCAAATTGAACAACTCGATCCTTCTCGGCTTTATTTTCTGCAAGCGGACATCGACAGCTTTGACGCCTACCGGACACAGCTTGACGATGCTATCCGTGATGGCGATTCCCGCCCCGCATTTGCAATCTACAACCGCTACCAGCAGCGAGTCATGGAGCGTATCAACTACCTCTTACACGAAATTTCACTTGGACTTGACCGATTAGATTTTGACCGTGACGAGACGATCGAGACTGAGCGCAAAGAGACCCCCTGGGCATCGTCCACCCAGGAACTGGATGAATTCTGGCGCAAGCGCCTTAAAAGCACGGTCCTTAACCTCAAATTTTCAGAAAAAAGTCTCGATGAAGCCGCTAGCATTCTCAGCAAACGCTATCAGAACCAGCTCCATCGGTTAGAACAAAACACCGCCGAGGATGCATTCAGCTTGTTTGCCAACGCCTATGCCAGCCTCTACGATCCACACACGCAGTACTTTTCGCCGCGCACATCGGAAAACTTCAACATCAATATGCGCCTGTCGTTAGAGGGAATAGGCGCCGTCCTCCAGAGCCAGGAGGAACACACCAAAGTGGTACGTTTAATTCCCGCAGGCCCTGCCGACAAGCAAGGCCAACTAAGGCCTGCTGATCTAATCACCGGTGTCGGCCAGGGCGAGACGGACGAGATTGTCGATGTCGTTGGCTGGCGTCTGGACGAAGTTGTCGACCTGATCAGGGGGCCCAAAGGCTCTACAGTACGCCTAGAGATTCAGCGTGACGGTGCCGAAGGCAAAAGCTCGCGTACCCTGAATATCGTCCGTAACGAGGTTAAACTCGAAGAACAGGCCGCGCAGAAAAAACTCCTCGAACTCGAACGCGACGGCAAGATTCACAAGGTCGGGGTAATCAGCATTCCGACCTTTTATATCGACTTTCGTGCACTCCAAGCCGGAGATCCCAACTATCGCAGCACCACCCGTGACGTTGAACAACTCCTCAGTGAACTGATCGACGAGGGCATTGAAGGCTTGATTATCGATCTACGCAATAATGGCGGTGGCTCGCTGAAGGAAGCGGTCGAACTATCCGGGTTATTTATTCCCCAGGGCCCTGTGGTTCAAATAAAAGACACTATGGGCCGAATCAGGGTTGAATCCGACCTCGATCCTAAATTTTTTGATATCCCACTGCAGGTTATCGTCAATCGCCTTAGCGCCTCTGCCTCTGAGATTTTTGCAGGCGCAATCAAAGACTATAACCGCGGTTTGATTGTTGGTAGCGCGACCTATGGCAAAGGCACCGTCCAAGCCCTCTACCCGCTCAATCATGGGCAGTTCAAACTAACCCAGCAGATGTTTTACCGCATCTCGGGCATCAGTACTCAAAATAAAGGGGTTGAGCCTCATATTGCACTTCCCGATATCTACGATCCTGAACAGGTAGGCGAAAGTACCGTAAAAGGTGCCTTGCCCTGGGATGCAGTAAAATCTTTGCCGCATAAAAACAGCAATCGTGTCCCCAGTAGCCAACTTAGCGCCTTAGAGCTAAGACATGACCTGCGCGCCAACAGCGAACCTGATTTGATCGCCATTAAAGAGGAAATCCAGCACCGTAAAGAGCGAAAGTTCGACAGCTTACCGCTGAACGAGAAGTCACTTAAGGCAATGCGCGAGCAAAATGAAGCTCTGCAGCTCTCTATTGAAAACCGCCGCCGTAGTGCCAAGGACCTTCCCAAGCTCACCTCGCTTGCCGAGCTAGAATCTGAACGAACCAGCACCAACGAGGCTATAGATCTGGAGAAAGACACCTTGCTACGAGAAAGCAGTGAAGTAATGCTTGATTACCTTCAAATCCAAACCACCGCCATGCATTAGTCGATGGTGAATCACTCAAACAGCCTAAACAGAGCCAATGTCGCCTAAAACCATAGTTTTCGGCATCCTCGCATTAATCGGTATTTCGGCTCTGGGGATCGGCGGTTACTTCGCGTTTATCGAGATCGGCGAAGTGCACCAGAAAAATATTCAGGACCTGGCTGGCTTTGGCAGTAATGTGGTCCCGCGCAGCATGCGCGATGATAGCGATGGAGTCACCCGAGGACTCAGCGATGGCAATATTCAGCTCCCGCCTTCGATCAAGGAAAAAAAACTCTCGCCTACAGAAAAAGTGATCCTGTCTCTGAGCCGCGACAAGGATGAGCTGCAAATCGACTATATTGAAATGAAGCAACAACTAGAGCACCAGGCTGAACGACTCCAGGAGCTACGCGCTTATAAAGCTGAAAACGAGCGTTTTGCACCCCAGCAACTCATTCAAGAACGCCTTAGCGCCGAGCAAAGACTCAAGAAACTGTTCGACAATATCGCAGAAATTAGTGAATTCAATCTTTTTCAGCGACACGCCATGGAGCTGGCCTCGGCTAATCTCTATACCGATATCGTCCGCCAACATCAGTTAATACTAAACGATGAGGCCAGAGACGAATTGATTAAAATAATCCCTCAATTTGGTCTCTGCTTTGGTGAAGGGCTGCGTTTTGTTTCTAACAATCGAGCTGAAGAACGGCTGGTCATAAAGGCGCTCAGCAGCAATGATTTAACGCTTATAACAGGTGGCCTAGAAGCGGATTTCAACAGAACCCATACACCCTGCCTCAAACGGCTCAATCGCGAAATCAATACACTGCTAAGCCCACTTAGCATTCAAAGCCTGAACTCAACTACTGCTCTAAATAACACCCAGAGCACAGCAACGGTCAATAACAACCGCAGCCCGAACGGACCTGCAATCGACCCTACGCTCTCCCCCACCGAACAACTAATCCAACGGCTCGGTTACGACAAAGAGATGATGCTGAGCAAAGCCTCACTGATGGAGCAGCAGCTTAAAACCCAGTCCCAAGAACTAGCTAAGCTCAAACAGTACCACGATAGCAGCGAGCGCTTTGCCCCGCTGCCCACGCTCGAAGAACGCAACCGCGCACAACGACTGTTGTACGACTACTTTGAGGATACCCGCGACGCTAACCGATTCACTAGCTTTCAAAAAGAAGCGATGAGTTATGCTGCCGCCAACCATTACGCTCACTTTAGCAAACGGCATCGACTGGTTCTCACGGAGGCTATCAAAGACAGCATTATCAACGAGGTCCTACCCAGTTACAGCTTCTGCTTTGGCGACGGACTAAAATTCACCGTTGATAACCAGCTGCAAGAGCGTCAACTCTTAAATGCATTACGCGAGCAGGACACGGAATACATGGACCCGTCTTTAGCGCAACAGATAGCGACCATCTCTGAGCCCTGCAAAGAACAACTCGAACAGCAACTTAAGATTTTCTATTAACCCAGACGCCCGCTTGAATCTGACTCTCCCACCTGAGGGGCCGCGGTGCTGCTTTGCACGAAAGTGTGTACCTTGCCGATTTCTCCTGTATAATTTTGCATCTTTTATCTCTTCTTCGCCGCCGTAATGTCAGCTTGGTTAAGAGAAGGGCAACTATGAAACTGACCTGTATCGCTGACAATGCAGGGGTAATGCGGAGTTCTGTTTTAGCGCCAATAACGGCGCCTAAGGTTGACTCCCGATAGGAATAAACATGAGCGAAAGCTTTGCTGACCTGTTTGAAGAATCCGTAAAAGAGATCGATATGAAGCCCGGTTCATTGGTAACCGGTACTGTTATCGATATCGATGACGACTGGGTTACCGTTAACGCCGGTTTGAAATCTGAAGCAGTCATTCCCCGTATACAATTTCTCAATGCTGCCAATGAAATTGAAATCGCCATTGGTGACGAAGTCGTTGTAGCACTGGAAGCGGTAGAAGACGGTTTCGGCGAGACCAAACTGTCTCGCGAAAAAGCCAAGCGTGCCGAAACCTGGCTCAAGCTGCAGAAAGCCTTTGAAGCTGAAGAGACTGTTACCGGCATCATCAACGGTAAGGTCAAAGGCGGCTTCACCGTGGCCATCAATGACATCCAAGGCTTCTTGCCTGGGTCTCTGGTTGATGTACGTCCGGTTCGCGACGTTGACCACCTGGAAGGCAAGGTTCTTGAATTCAAGCTGATCAAGCTGGATCCAAAGCGTAACAACATCGTTGTTTCACGCCGTGCCGTTCTTCAAGAAGCTAACAGCGCTCAGCGTGACGAGCTACTGGCTACTATCCAAGAAGGCATGGAAGTTAAAGGCTTCGTTAAGAACCTGACCAACTACGGCGCGTTCGTAGATCTGGGTGGTGTTGACGGCCTGCTACACATCACCGACATGGCTTGGAAGCGCATCTCCCATCCAAGCGACATGCTGACACCTGGCGACGAGATCACCGTTAAGGTCATCAAGTTCGACAAAGAGTCTGGTCGTTTGTCTCTAGGCTTGAAGCAGCTTCAAGAAGACCCCTGGGCAGATATCAAGCAGCGCTACCCAGCCAACTCCAAGATCAAGGCACGCGTTACCAACCTGACTGATTACGGTTGCTTCGCATCTCTGGAAGACGGCGTTGAAGGTCTGGTACACGTTTCTGAAATGTCTTGGACCAACAAGAACATCCACCCATCCAAAGTGGTACAGGTAGGTGATGAGCTTGAAGTAATGGTACTGGACGTAGATGAAGAGCGTCGTCGTATCTCCCTGGGCATCAAGCAATGTTCTGGCAACCCTTGGGTAACCTTCTCTGAGAAGTTTGCTACTAACGACAAGGTTTCAGGCACCATCAAGACCATCACTGATTTCGGTATCTTTGTTGGCCTGGAAGGTGATCTGGACGGCCTGGTTCACATGTCTGATATCTCGTGGGAAGCAGACAACGAAGCGGCCCTGCGCAACTTCAAGAAAGGCGAGCAGGTTGAAGCGGTTATCCTGTCTATCGATTCCGAGAAAGAGCGTATCTCTCTGGGCATCAAGCAACTCGATGGCGACCCCTTCAGCGATTACGTAGCGACGCACACCAAAGGCACCATCGTTACCGGTAAAGTGAAGTCTGTAGATGCGAAAGCAGCGCAGATTGAACTGGCCGAGGGTATCGAAGGGTTCCTGAAAGTGTCCGAACTGAGCGTAGAGCGCATTGAAGATGCACGCGACGTACTCAAGGAAGGTCAGGAAGTCGAAGCTAAGATCGTCAACGTTGATCGCAAGAACCGCTCGATCAGCTTGTCAGTCAAAGCGAAAGACGTAGCCGACGAGAAAGAAGCGATCCAGACCCTGAACCAAAACCAAGCAGCAGAAGTCAGCGGCCCGACCACCATCGGTGACCTGATCAAGCAGCAGATGCAGAACAAGAGCTAAGCACTACCCTGTAGCGCAGCACTTTCTGTAGATAAAAGAGCACTTCGGTGCTCTTTTTTGTTTCTGGACGCGGAGAACTTCATTTCGAAGCCCGTTGAGATTCAATCCGCTCGGTCACTGGGCTAGATTTACTACCCCTTAATTCAAAAACGCTTTAATTCAAAAAAATTCACAAGCCAAGACCCACAACCCCCATCTCGCCAGCTCAAAATTAACGCTAAAGGTTGCGCCAAAGGTTGCGCTATGCCAGCAGAAAGCGTGGCGCAGGCTCGATCATGGTGGCGGCGACGACGACGGGAACATACTCGAACGGGACTCGGTATTATCGGTAAAAGCGGAAGCACTTAGCTACAACTAGAGATCAACACCCTCAAGCACCTGATCGAACCAGTCTGCCTCGCTTACATCCGATTCACTGACTGCCCAGCGAATAATCGATACCTCAGCATCCACCACTGAACCCAGACTGCCGCTGATCAGCGGATGCCAGTCCGGCAACGGCTTGGATTCTGCCAGCAGCCGATACGCGCAGGTTAGCGGCAGCCAGTGATACTTTTCTGGCGCCAGATCACAGATATTCAGACAGGCCGGTACCGCCTTGAATCGCCCGGCATAATCCCGACAACGGACTGAACTCAGGTCCAGCTGACGGCAGGCGATACGGGTATACAGAAGCTCGTCGGTATCTTCGTCTTCAATCTTATGTAAACAACACTTGCCGCAGCCATCACAGAGCGATTCCCACTCTGAATCACTCATCTCGGCTAAGGGTTTGGTCAGCCAGAACGGCTGGGCGGGAGACATCTTATACTCTCTTCTCTATGCGACCGCCTATTGCAGCCATTTTGACTCAGAAGGCTCACGGTAGAGATCCAACATATAATCTTCACGGGGTGGCGGCATCTGCAGGTAGTACCCCTGGCGACGGATTTCTGAGAGTACTTTCACCGCATCGACACGCGCCAACTTCTTGGTCGGCGTGATCAGCAGCGTCATAGCACTCTTGGGCATCCCGAACATGTCGATCAACGCCTCGGGCACCCGTGCCAACCCCTCTCGCTTCTCAACATAGAGGTACATCTCGGCTTTTTTAACGCTTTTATAGATCGAACAGATCACTTTCACGATAATTCCTCTAGCTCAATGTGTATCTGCAAGGCTCTCAACCAGAGCCCTGCCAATAACGGCTTCGCGCCAGCCTTGCAGACCCGGCGGCAATACAGCCTCGCCCTGCTCCAACAAACTACGTATCAGTGCCTCTAAATCTTTACGCCGTGCCAGCAGTTCAGGAGCGATCTGGAGCCGTTCCGAGCATTGCTGGAGACACGCCTTCAGCCGCTTCATCAGCGCGTTACTGGTACTGGGCAATGGGCGAGGAAAGGGGGCGACAGCACCCGATCGAGCATTCGCCAGGCCCTGCTGTACCAATGCCAACAATTGGGTACCCTCTGCAGACAGGGTCCGTCCACGAATCTGCTCTGCGCCTGACAGCGCACCCAGGGAACTCGGCTGTTTTACCGCAATAGAGATCAGGGTATTGTTATGAACAACGAAGTTACGCGGCATATTACGCGCACGCGCCTGACGCTCGCGCCAACTCGACAGCGCCTGCAGCACCCCCAGCTGACTTTGATTAAGCTTCCACGCCTGCTTAAAACGCAAGTAATACAGATCCATATCAGACTCAACCAACGCCGCATCGGCTGCTTGCTGACACTCTTGCAACAGCCAGTCTAACTTACCCGCGTCGCTTAACCGGGTCGCCAGGCGCTGGTAGATCTCTTCCAGATACACCACGTCTTCGGCAGCATAACGCTGCTGCGATTGGGTTAGCGGTCGCTGCAACCAATCGGAACGGGTTTCGTGTTTATCGACGTCAAGCTCAAACAGCGTATTTAACAACCGCTGATAGCCGACCGATAGCCCCAGCCCTAAAAAAGCACAGGCCGTCTGGGTATCGAACAGCGGTCGCGGGGTGGCCCCATAACAGTGCGCGAACAGCTCCAGATCTTCGCTAGCCGCATGGACCAGTTTCAGTACCGCGGTATCGTTAAGCAGATCAACGAAAGGGCTGAAATCGGTGATCGATTGCGGGTCGATCAGGTAGGCTTTTTGATTACAGCCTATTTGGATCAAACCCGGAATCGGATAAAAGGTATCTGTACGCTGGAACTCGGTATCCACAGCGACCCGCTCAGACTGACGCCAGTCGAGGCATAATTCGGCTAAACGGCTATTACTAGCAACCCATTCCGCCTCAGCAATTGCTTGCTGGCATTGAGCAAATCGCTGTTGTTCTATGGGTCGATTAATCACAACATTTTTCGTCCATTCAGGGCGTGTGTAAGGGTACTGCCATCAACAAATTCCAGCTCACCGCCTAGAGGCACTCCATGCGCGATTCGACTGACCTGAATCCCCATCGGCCTGACCTGCTCGACAATGTAATGCGCGGTAGCCTCCCCCTCGACGGTAGGGTTGGTCGCGATGATTAACTCTTCGACGTCGGAGTGAGTCAAGCGTTCTAACAATAGCGGGATGCCAATATCTTCTGGTCCCAGCCCATCTAAAGGTGATAAATGCCCCTGAAGCACGAAGTAGGTGCCCCGAAAACTGCCGGTCTGCTCGATAGCAACCACATCCGCAGGGCTCTCAACGACACAGATCGATAAGGGATCGCGACTCTGGCTGGCGCAGATCCGGCATACTGGCTGTTCGGTTAATATCCGACACTGCTGACAGTGCCCAACCTCAGCCATCGCCGCAGCCAATGCCTGCGATAACAGCTGACCACCCTGGCGATCGCGCTCAAGCAGCTTAAACGCCATCCGCTGCGCCGACTTGGCGCCCACACCGGGCAAACAGCGCAACGCGTTGATCAGCTGATCGATTAGAGGGCTATAGCTCATTTCGGCACACTCGAGTTAAAACGGCATCTTAAAGCCGGGCGGTAACATCCCTCCGGTTAATCCAGCCATCTTTTCCTGACTAGTTGTCTCGATCTTGCGTACCGCGTCATTAACCGCTGCAGCAATCAGGTCTTCTAGAATTTCTTTGTCTTCACTCATCAGGCTATCGTCGATATTGACCCGTTTAACATCGTGACGGCCGTTCATTACAATTTTGATCAACCCTGCGCCGGACTCACCCGTGACCTCAGCATTAGCAACCTCTTGCTGAGCTTTCTGCAGCTGTTCCTGCATCTGCTGGGCCTGTTTCATCAAATCGCCCATTCCACCTTTCATCATGCTCTCTACCTCACAGGTTCGCCGTTCTCGACCGGTCTGATGGAATCAGGGTCGATACGGGCATCATAATTGGCGATGATCGCCTGTACTGTTTTGTCATTTTCTATCGCTTGGACCGCCTGCAATTGGCGCTCCTCACGCTTACGCTGCTGATACTGCGATGGCGTCTCTCCAGCCGCATCAGCCTCAACGACTACAACCGAAACCGTTTCACCCAGATGCTCAGAAAGCGCCTGCGCCAACCGCTGACGATGGGTATCGTTAAACAGATGGATCTGCTCTCCAGCCAGGGTAAAGCACCACTCAGCAGCCGTTACTGAGCGTAGCGATGCATTAGCGGCGATATTATACGTCATTCCACTGAGCCCGATCTGATCAATCAGCGCGACCCAGCGCGCCGCCAATTCACCACCAAATGCAACATCAACCGGTAGTAGGGATGCGTCCTGCTCTATCTCGACATTAACTAGAGGAGCCTCCACTATGGAGCCCTCCGCTGAAGAGGCATCAATTACAGATGTATCACCTACAGATGTATCACCTACAGATGTATCAACTACAGATGTATCAACTACAGCTACTGGGGTCTCAACGGCGGTTCCTCCAACCTTGAGACCCGCAACTGCAGGCTCAGGCGAAGAACACTCAACAGTGTCGACTCCAGCATCAGCACCGGCCTCCGCCGTTTCTGCTATCGCTTCAGCACCCTGCTCAATACCCGCCTTAGCAGTTGAAACAGCAACTGCTTCAACTTCTAAATCACCCGTCAAGGAATCGCAAACTACGGCAGCGCTAGACTCCAGAGAACGGGGAGCAGAAGGCTCTGGAGCCTGCAAAGGTTCCGGCTTGGCGGCAGCCGGTGCCTCAGGCTTTTTTGAACCAAGCCCTCCAGCGGGCGTGGTACCTCCCCAAGGGGGCGGATCATCATAATCGGGTGCGGATTCGGGAGCAGGGGCTGATTCAGATGAAGGTGCAGAGACGGGCGTAGATACGGCGGACGCCACTTCTCGGACAGCAGATGTAGCGATTGCGGCAGCAGTGACGGTTGAACTCGATCCGGGCTGCGCTTCCGGCAGTGCCAGTTCGCCCTTATTGACCGGACGGAATGCCAACATCCGTAACAGGGTCATCTCCAGCCCTTCGCGAGGTACCGGAACGTGCGGCAGATCACGACGGCCATGCAGTGCAATCTGATAAAAAAGCTGCACATCCTCGGCACGTAACGTTCCGGCCAGGGCAATGATCTCATCTCTATCACCCTGGCTGTTATCGATCGCCTCGGGCAGCATCTGGGCAATACCTACCCGGTGCAGCATCCCCAACAGCTCGGCAAGGATAGAATCGCTGTCGGTACCAAACTGCGCCATATCGGCAATCGAATTTAAAACCCCCTTTGCCGAACCCTGAGCAAGTTGCTGCAGTAACCCCAATACTTGACGCTGATCGACGCTACCCAGCATCGATCGCACATCTACGTCTTGGAGTCGACCACTGCCAAAAGCAATCCCCTGATCGGTCAGGCTCATCGCATCCCGCATACTGCCGTTAGCAGCACGCGCCAACAACCAGAGCGCATTCTCTTCGAAAGGGATCTGCTCCGCCTGCAACACCCGCTTCAAGTGGTCAACAATTTTTTCCGGGACCATATTCTTCAGATTAAACTGCAGACAACGCGACAATATCGTCATCGGCAATTTCTTCGGGTCGGTTGTTGCCAGCAGAAATTTAATATGGGGAGGTGGCTCCTCCAGAGTTTTCAACAGCGCATTAAAGCTATGCGTAGAAAGCATATGCACCTCATCGATCAGGTACACCTTGTAACGCCCCTGCGTCGGTGCATATTGAACGTTATCCATCAACTCACGAGTATCTTCTACCTTGGTTCTGGATGCTGCATCCACTTCGATCAGATCAACAAAGCGTCCTTCACTGATCTCACGACAGGGTGAACATTCACCACAGGGCTTAGAACTAACACCCTGCTCGCAATTCAGCGCCTTGGCGAACAAGCGGGCGATCGAGGTCTTACCCACGCCTCGAGTGCCCGTAAACAGATAGGCATGGTGTAAGCGGTTGCTGTCCAGCGCATTAACTAGCGCTTGAAGCACAAGCTCCTGCCCAACCATCGCCGCAAAGGTCGAAGGCCTCCATTTACGCGCAAGAACCTGATAACTCATAGTGAAATTGACCCGCCTGATAGATCCAATCCGACCAATCACGGAACAACCAATGAGCCGTGACGTCGGGGGCTCTATGCTAGCGGGATGAGGCCCGGATGACCAGCCAAAGTCCACCGACAATGGCTGCAGGAAGGGTTATTTTACGGCGTTTTGAAGTAGCATTTTGATCGAACCCAGCAGGTCTTTGCTGTCGACGCCAGTCACATTTATCGTAACCGCCGCATGCGGAGAGGATGATTTATCCTCGACAATGACCACAGCCACCTGTGACTGTCCTTTTTTTATCACAAACTGGGCAGCATCCTGAGCCACACTTTCTTCACCGTTCGCATGACACAATCGTTGCAGCTGCTTGCCAAGTTCCTGGTTGTTCAGCACCTTTAACGTCTGCCGTTCACGCGCTAGGTACTCTTTACCCAGATCGGTAATCATGTCGAACAGCACTCGCAGATTCGAGCTGGATTGATTCAACTCCTCCGGGCTGGATTCCCAGGCATGATTGGGTGGATGGGTAACCCGTACCCCGTTGCCACGCCGGTAGTGGGCGCCATATCCACTTCAACAAACAGGGTCAAAATATACTGTAACGCCGAGCCTAATTTAAACGGCACCTGCAAGGTTCGACTGCAAATACCTGAAGGCAGAAATGCAATATCGGCATACTTGGCCCTGAGCAAAACATCGAGCTGTTTGATCGCATCTTCTGGAGACATAACAGATCCTCGTTGAGGACTGACTCGGTCGTTTTACCGACCTTAGCAATCGTCTTTTGAATCAGGTTTGTAACTAGCCTAGACAAGATACGACCAAGCGTAGGCCAAAGCATTGAGCCAGAACAACAATAGCGTTATTGAATCTAATCAGGCGTCCTGGATTAAAGTACCGCGTGGCTTTTATCGTTAACAACGGAGCCCATAGAAACTACAGCGACATTGCCAACTGCTCGATCAAGTCTTCACGTTGACGAAGTGAGTCCAGCGCAACATCGCCCATTAAACTGGCGACCCGAGTTAGCAACCCTTCGCTCAGCAGCATAAATCCACACATGCTGTTACTAAAAAATGCGCTCTGATTGGGCACAAAAAAACTATACTCCGCCGAAGCCGCCAAAGGCGAGCGCGGTGAGTCCGTCAACGCCACGACCCGCAACCCCCGCTTCGCCGCCACCTCGGCGGTACTTAAAACACTTGATGTGTAGGGGAAACAGCTGACTACGATTAACAAGTCTCCTGTTTGCAACTGTGCCAGAGAATCGGCCACCCCCTCGTGACCGGCATCCAACAAGGCCACATCCTGTCGCAACATCCCCAAGCCATAGGAAAAAAAACAGCCCAACGAGTAAAACTGGCGCATCCCGTGAATACGCACTCGCTTCGCCTCGCAGATCAGCTTCGCGGTGGCTTCAAAGTCAGCCGGATCGATCTCATTGACCAGCGTTTCCATATTGCGACTTTCCTGCCGCCCCAGGCGCGATAACAGACTCGGTGACGCATCATCTCCCGTCTGCAGCAACCGACTCGCCTGCTCGCTATAAAAATGCCTTCCCTCGGTCATCTCGCGTCGAAACAACTCTTGCAGCAGGCTGTATTTCTCATAACCCAGCCGCTGCGCCAAACGCGTCAATGTGGAGGCATTAACGCCAAGCTGCTGCGACAACTCGATAATCGTCGTCACAGCGACCTGCTGCGGCGCCTCCAGCATCGCGATCATCACTCTACGGGAGCGCTTGCCTAGACGGATCTCACCGTCACCTCTTTCTATCTCATCTAGCAACCGACGTAGCTCGGCAAGAGAGTCTGGCAGCAAAGAGCGCTGTTTATTCATTGTTAATTCCTTAAACCCAGGGTGAATGCCTAAATAGAGCGGCAACCAACCGCTGCCAAGCGAATAAATTTGACGAGTGCGATCATACCCGGCTCCGATCTAACAGCTATGATCAATAGCGGCAATCTACAGCAGCTAGGTCTAAAAAAGCAGAATCAAACTCACAGCACAAACACAGTATATGCAGATAATTATTGCGTAAAGAAAAAAAGCATATATATTAATGCAAATAATTACAGCTACCCCCATCATTCCGTGAGGCCCCCTATGACACACGTATTTCATCGGCACACTCAGAGCAGCTATCCAATTGCCGTCGGCGGTGAGGGTCCCTATTTGATTGACAGCCAGGGCCGCCGCTATCTGGACGCCAGCGGCGGGGCTGCCGTTTCCTGCCTCGGCCACAGCGACCCGGATGTCATTGCCGCGATTCAGAAACAGGTGGGCACACTGGCCTACGCACACACCTCATTTTTCACCACCGAGCCGATGGAACAATTGGCTGACTACTTGATCAGCAAAGCGCCTGCCGGTCTTGAGTATGTGTACTTTGTTTCCGGCGGCTCCGAAGCTGTCGAAGCCGCGTTGAAGATGGCACGCCAGTATTTTATGGAGATAGGTCAGCCGCAGCGTAGCCGCGTTATCGCCCGCCAGCAGAGCTATCATGGCAACACCCTCGGCGCTTTAGCCACCGGTGGTAACGCTTGGCGCAGAGCGCAGTTTGAACCCCTGCTAACCGAGGTCAGCCATATCAGCGCCTGCTATGCCTATCGCGGCCAAGCACCCGGAGAGACCGAGGACGCCTATAGCACCCGCCTAGCAGCGGAGCTGGAGCAGGAGATCCTTCGCCTGGGTGCAGATCAGGTAATGGCATTTGTCGCCGAACCGGTTGTGGGCGCGACCCTGGGTGCGGTGCCTGCAGTGTCCGGATACTTCAAGAAAATTCGCGAAGTCTGTGACCGCTACGGGGTGCTACTCGTCCTCGATGAAGTGATGTGCGGGATGGGACGTACCGGCACCCTGTTCGCCTCGGAGCAGGAAGGCGTAACGCCCGACCTGACCACGGTAGCCAAGGGTCTAGGTGCGGGTTACCAGCCGATTGGAGCAACCCTGGTTAGCAGCAAGATCTATAACGCTATCGCCCAGGGCAGCGGCTTTTTTCAACATGGACACACCTACATCGGCCATGCTACCGCCTGTGCCGGTGCCTTGGCGGTGCAGAAAGTTATTGAGTCGAAGCAACTACTGCCTCAGGTTGTTCGCCTGGGTGAACAACTGATGCTGCGTTTAAAAGATAGATTCGGCGAGCACCCCCATGTCGGTGATATCCGAGGACGCGGACTCTTCCAAGGGTTAGAGCTGGTTGCAGATAGAGACAGCAAAACACCCTTCGATCCAGCCCTGAAACTGAATGCAAAAATCAAAAAAGCGGCCATGGCTGCCGGACTGATGTGCTATCCGATGGGTGGAACCCTGGACGGGCTACGAGGTGATCACATTCTCCTGGCGCCACCGTTTATTCTCCAGGAATCGCACCTGGACGAACTGGTCGAGAAGCTCGATATTGCGATCAACGGCTCTCTGACCAGTCTCTAATTCAGGAGTTCAGAATGAAGTCTCGTCTACCCGACCTCACCGATGCGACCATGACATCCGAACAGCGCCGCGTGCTCGATGCGATCCTTAGCGGGCCGCGCGGCAATCTCGACGGCCCCTTCCTCGCCTGGGTCCACAGCCCTGGCCTGGCAGATCCGGCGCAGCAGCTCGGTGCATACTGCCGCTACCACAGCAGCCTGCCACTACGGCTATCAGAGCTGGCCATCCTGGTGACCGCGCAATGGTGGCAGTCGCAAGCGGAG
>CAXBEA010000076.1:0-19053 GCA_963974645.1 uncultured Neptunomonas sp.
TAGACGTCTCGTAAGCTGCCACCAACTCTTCAGCATCTACTGTCATAGCACGATCCATCCGACGCTGGCTCACCCAGTAAAGCCATTCAAAAATTTGAGTCGAGCTTTTCTGAACCTCTGCCACTCGGACCACAAATCCACTAACTGGTCATCGGCTAGGTTGATATTGGCCCCAAACCGGACATTGAACGAACGTCTGGTTTCGGCAGTAGCTGCGACTAGTACTAAACCGCTCGAGCGGTAAGGGCTGCCACCTTTAAACCTCGGCATTCTCTTGATACCACACTGATCCCTGCTAGCGCTGTCCTATCAAGAAGTGGAGGGTATTTCCCCTCTGCTTCTTGATAGGAGTAGCATCATGGCTATTTCAAACACCAACAGCCCATTACGCCAACGCTTCATCGATGATATGAGCTTGCGTAAGCTAGCCCCTAAAACACAGTTACCGACGAAGTTTTGGATGATGGTAGCTAATGCATGTTTATGGGCTAGCAGGAGGGAAAGTGTACGCGTCCGGTGAACCCATCTTATTCTTCGACCGTAATCCGGTAGCGTAGGTGTCCACCTATTTCTAAGTGGACACCTGTTATGACCCTACTAAGCGTGCCGAACACCTCTAAGAAGCGTCGACGCTTCCCGGCCGAGTTCAAAGCTAAGATTGTCGAAGCTTGCCTCCAGACCGATGTCTCAGTCGCGAAAATTGCACTCAAGCATGGCATCAATACCAACCTCGTTCATAAATGGATCCGTACGGCCCAGCAGCAGGACGCAGCGCCCATGGCGCCAGCTTTTCTTCCCGTGGTTTTGCCGGCTCACTCCGGTACACCGGTGGTGCCTGCTACCGATACGATCCGGATTGAGTTACCCCGCGCTGGCGGGACGGTCATCGTCAACTGGCCCATTGCGCAGGCGGACCGTTGTTTGCCCTGGCTACAGGCGCTGCTGGCATGATCCGCATCGATGAGATCTGGCTGGCCACCGCGCCGCTGGATATGCGTGCCGGTCCTGATAGCGCACTGGCCCGGGTGGTGATGGTGTTCGGTTCGGCTCGTCCGCACTGTGCCTATCTGTTCGCCAACCGTCGGGCCAATCGGATCAAGGTGCTGGTCCATGATGGCCTTGGCATCTGGCTCTGCGCGCGCAGACTCCACCAAGGCAAGTTCCGCTGGGCTGAACTCTGGCGCGGCGATCAGCTAGCACTGACCTCCGAACAACTTCAGGCTCTGGTGCAGGGGTTACCCTGGCAGCGCATCGGGCCAGACGGGGCCATTACGCTGGTATAACTCTGGCACGACATACTCTGTGACCGGTGACTATTAGCCGATCCGATTATCGCCGGGACGGCTCAGTTCCGGCACACTAACCGACATGATGCCAGCCAAAGATCTCACACAGCTTACCCCCGATCAGCTACGCCTGTTGGCGTGCGAGCTGATAACGCGTGTCGAGCAACAAGATCAGGAGTTGGGGCGTCGTACCCTGGCACTCCACCGGAGCGAGCTACGCAATGAACAATTGACCCATGAGCTGGCGCTGCTCAAACGCCATCGCTTTGCCCGTCGCAGTGAGCAGTTCGATGAACTACAGATCAGCCTGCTCGATGAGGTCATCGATGCGGATATCGCGGCCATTGAAACAGAACTGGAGCAGCTCCAGCCCGAACCGGCCCCCGTTGCGCCCAAGCAGAAGCCTAAACGTAGCCCGCTACCGCCACAGCTCCCTCGGACCGAGATCCATCACGATCCCGACGATACGCACTGTAGCTGCGGCTGCCAGCTTAAGCGTATCGGGGAAGAGATCAGCGAGAAGCTCGATTACACCCCGGGGGTGTTCAGGGTAGAGCGCCATATCCGCGGCAAGTGGGTCTGTGGCCAGTGTGAAACCCTGACCCAAGCGCCGATGCCGGCGCATATCATCGACAAGGGGATCCCGACCGTGGGCTTGCTGGCTCAGGTGATGATCGCCAAGTATGCCGACCACCTACCGTTGTATCGTCAGGAACAGATCTTCGAACGTGCTGGCCTAAAGATCGCTCGCTCGACACTGGCGCAGTGGATCGGCACCTGCGGCGTCCAGCTGCAACCCTTGGTCGATGCCCTGCGTGAGTCGGTACTCAACGATCCGGTGGTGCATGCCGACGAAACGCCGGTGCCCATGCTGGCACCGGGCAAAAAGAAGACGCACCGTGCGTATATCTGGGCCTACGCGACCACGCCGTTCTCTGCGCTGAAAGCCGTGGTCTACGACTTCGCTCCTAGTCGAGCGGGAGAGCATGCCCGCACGTTCCTCGGCGACTGGTGCGGTAAATTGGTCTGCGATGATTACGCCGGTTACAAGGCCGGCTTCGGACAGGGGGTCACCGAGATCGGTTGCATGGCCCATGCTCGTCGTAAGTTCTTCGATCTACATGTGGCCAACAAAAGCCAAATAGCCGGACAGGCGCTGGACTATATCGGTCAGTTGTACGGCATCGAACGCAAAGCCAAAGAGCTGAACCCGGAGCAAAGAAGGCAGCTACGTCAGGCAGAAGCCCGTCCGATCATTGATGCACTGCATCGGTGGATGCAGGCGCAACGCCTGCAGGTACCGGACGGTTCGGCAACGGCTAAAGCGCTAAATTACAGCCTTAGGCGGTGGGATGCGTTGACGCGCTATCTGGAGGATGGTGCCGTTCCGATCGACAACAACTGGGTGGAGAACCAGATCCGGCCGTGGGCGTTAGGTCGTTCGAACTGGCTGTTCGCGGGGTCACTACGCAGTGGTCAGCGGGCGGCGGCAGTCATGAGCCTGATCCAGTCGGCACGACTGAACGGACATGATCCCTATGCATATCTGAAGGATATACTCAGCCGGCTACCGACACAGAAAGCCAGCAAGATCGGGGAACTGCTCCCGCATAACTGGCAGTCATCGGCTGACAAGGTGTGATCGCCGGACGCTTACGGGAAAGTTTATCGAACTGATGTTGCACCTGAGTGAAGGGAATACAGGCAGCAAATAACGTGTTTGGACAGAGGCCAGTTAGGGAGTAACGCCTTGGATCAGCGAATAATGCGTAAACCCCTTTCCGTCCCAGTGAAACTCATAATGCCCCCCCTGAGTAGCTGGAGGGGTTATTGCTGTAGTACGTAACGCCGCTACGCATGAACCACCTGAATGTCGCAGAGATTTGTAAAGAATACCTGCCTCGCGGGCGATAAACAGCTTTCGCCCCAGTGACTGAGCATGGCCCCAGTCCTCCGCATGGGCTGCCGAATCATTCCTGACATCGCACAGTGTCGCGTCAGTAGTCGCCACATAGCAGCGCATCTGAACGACCTGAGCAGGCTCGCTGGTGAGAGCTAGGCGGCGCTCCTGGCTGTGCATCGACTCGCTTAGAGCGGTCTCGGGAGAGAGCCCCGCGTAATAGATGCCAAAAGATCCATCGGTGAAGCGGGATGCGAAGCCGGTGTGTGAGAACGCTGCCATAATGGCCGTTGTGCCCGGGCCAACCAGCCTATCCTCCGAGGGAATGCGGTAAATGTCGCCGACCTCGTCGCGTAGCCTGTCGTTGGTTAATGATTCAAGCTCGTAGGCAGCCTCAAGGTCAGCAGGGTCCAGCAAATCTTCAAAAAGCTGGATCGGGGGGTAGCAACTAGGGATAAGTCTCCATGACTTCTGGTTAATGGCAATCTTATCCAAAATGCGACCCCCGTTCGGCATCCAAGTAACGACGAACATCCCACAAATCAATCAGCCTTCCAGCAGACATACGCTCTACCATGGATTGACCGCCAAACATAACGTTTGCTCGATGGGGGTACTGATTCCACTGATTTTTAGGGTAGAGCAGCTCCACACCTTTTCTTATTCCAGCGAGGAGAGACAGCCGCTCCAGCGTGTCTTTAGATAGCCGCACCGTCTGATCGGAGTTAACTTTTTGCTTCCAGTTATACAGGGTGGCTCGTGCTGGCGATCCGGCGATTGATAGCTGTTGATCTTCGGACAGCCTCCATGCCTCCGCCAAACGGAAAAACAATTTAAGGGCCACCAGACCCATTCGATCAGCGTTGCTTTGTGCGGGTTTTGTGGCGGGCATGATATTCTCCAATGAATCTTTATTTGGACTCTTGCTAAAACAATAGTCCATATTTAGACTTACGGCAACTAATTGCCGGATAATTACAGCTGTTTGAGCATCAACACCTATATGGGCTTTAGCCCAAAGTGCCACTGATTACCTTTCTTGGTCTGATGCATCTCAGGGTCACGCTCACCGGTTTTGTTCTTGGTCGAGCTGGGCGCTTCGATGATGGTGGCATTCATCAGCGTTCCTTCGTTCACGAGAACTCCGGCTTCGGTCAGCCAGTTGCTAACTTCAGCAAAAATCTTTCGAGCCAGGCCATGACGTTCCAGCAGGTGACGGAAGTTCATGATGGTGGTGTGATCCGGCATCACGCCGTCAAGTGACAGGCCAGCAAACATGGGCATGGAGGCGATCTCGTAGAGCGCGTCCTCCATAGCAGGATCACTCATGCTGTACAACTGCTGTAAGCAGTGAATACGAAGCATAGTTAATAGAGGATAGGGCCGACGGCCGTTACCGACCTTGGGGTAATGAGGCTCGATCACCGACACCAACAGCTGTCATGGAGTCAGCGTTTCCATCCGCCCGAGGAAGATCTCTTTACGGGTCTAGCGGCGCTTGTTTTGGTACTCGCTGTCAGCGAAAGTGAGCTGGTGATCCATCGGAAGTCTCTCAGGAAATCAGATGATGGATTATCTCATGCTGTGGTTTAGAGCAATTTGTGTCACTGGGTCTACTCTACAATGCGGCTTCCAGGGTTCTTTTTGACCATAAGCTGTCCTCAACTTGGCGCATAAGCTGTCATTCTCCTCATTTCTTCTAGCATAAGCATTGACTATCGTTGAAGTACAAAACCGCCAGTCACAGGTTAGCATTGGGGATTTTAGCAACTGGCTAGCCAAGTTCAGAGATGTTGGTGCACAGCGTTTAATATGCGTTTCTAGAAGGCCCATTTCCTCAAAGTATTAAAGAAAAGGCTGCGCTACATGGTGGATCGATTTGCCTGATCAATCTCAGCGAGGAAGTTCAACATGAACAATTACCTCTAGATTTCATCGGATTCAAGTACTTCACCAAGAACTTTGAAATAACTGCTGTCGAGGACCTTGAACCTTCTTACTCTATGAGTGAAGCCGAGGAGTTGGGTGTATCGGATGTCATGAGAGAACGTGAATCTATAACGTTCGACATGAACACAAAATGCTGGTCATTTAACCGAACTCACTCCCTTTCTTTTTTTACATTAGTTAGAGACTTCGTAGTTCAGGATCAAGGTGAAGGGAGCGGAGAAGTCAATGTTAGCTTCGATCTTAAGACAGGTACTCCTCTTTACTACATGATTGAAGGCCGCTTTCTTCGAATCGGTTTGAAGTGCAAAGTGATATGGAAAAGGTCAATCTCCATCAACCCTATATCGATAATGACCTATGAACAGCTCGACCACGGTCCTCTAGCATGGGTCATAGGTCTTATACATGAATCACCTGTAGGTCCAGTTGAAATGAAAATGCCGTTGGTAAAGGAAGGTGATGCGTACCAAATAAGTCATCTTCAGATCGATAGCCCAGAAGGGGCTGAGTTTAGCATCACAATGAATAAGGTCCGTAGCTAGGAGGCAGCCATGGTCGAATGGATATTGATAATCACGCTTCATAAGTTAAATGAGCCAGGAAAAATTGCAGCATACGATGTTGAAATTATTGACGGTTTTAGAACTGAATATTCTTGCTTATCTACCGCTGATTAAATAGGTAATAAGGTGGCGAAGCAGACTATTAACCATCGCGCAGCAGAAGTATGGAACTCGATGGGAGGCAGGGAACAGCTGCAATTTTCACAGATAGCACTCAGATAACCTAGTGAATTGGATTGATGCGGGAGAGCCCTGAGAGATGGGTCGTCAGCGTCCGTTACGTGTTGGTTACCTCCGCTAAAAAATCCTCAAATCTCGTAGCCTGTGTGGTCGCTTGTGCGACTTACCGGACATCCCTGGATGTCGGACACATTAGACCAAGGAGTTGCTGCGTCGCAGCAAAAAAGTTGTTAGCCTTAACCTCGAGCACAGAATCACAGATAAATACGGCACCTCGCCCGATGTCAGATTTCAGCTCCTGAGGAAATGATGACCTGCTTCAACTCCGAATGTGTAGGTAACAGCGATTTCGAGCGTATAGTCTTTTACGCCCGCAAGCGCTTTATCGAAGGCATAGATACCATCACCCTGATGACTCAAGCCAAGAATGAGCGAGAGAAGCGCGAAATCGCTCTTGCAGCCCTGCTTGATCTGGATGACGACCGTATCCGTGAACTCAAGCTTTTTTATTGTGAAAACAGCGACTGCAAGGCCAGCAGCTACCGTCAACAACTCCAACAAATGCTTGCCGGTTTACAAACTCAGGTAGCTGGTTTCTAACCATTTTCCGCCCTGCATATGAGCTAACGTCGTCACTTAGTCCTTTCGCCTATCCAAGCTATATAACGGGGCCTGGCCTTTTGCCCGTAAAGAGGTTCTTCCATCAGTGATTGGAACCTAAGTATGGCCTCAGATCTATGGTCGCTTGCTGCGACAAAGCCGCCATCCCAAGTTGCAAAGGTGAGTTGTCAGCTGCTGGCTGGACTCGCCTCATTGCTGTCACTCCAAGTCTGCGACTTTTAATGTTCAGTTTTCTTCAGCTGAACTGATTACCAAAGTTTCTCCATAGCCTGTATTGCTGCCATCAATTTCAAGTGCTATATATAACCATACATATGAATACATGTTTGTATGATTGTTTATAAGGAAAAGTACCGTGAATAGCTGTAGTCCAACGGGAAGGAAGATCAACGAGGACGCAACAATAGAGCTCGCTGATATGTTTCGCTTGATGGGGGACAGAAGCAGGCTTCGGGTCATTCTCGCCTGCCTTAGGGAGCCTGTATGCGTTGGCGACATAGGAGAAGAGCTAGGTTTGTCTGCATCTCTAGTCAGTCACCACCTTCGCTTACTTCGCGCAGCGCGTTTAGTGCGTTCTGAAAGAAGAGGTAAACAGGTTTTTTATTTGGTTGCCGATGAGCATATACGCTGCGTTCTTGATGACATGATTGACCACGTAGCAGAGCCGCATGCTGAGGAGGATGAATAATGGCTGGCTGTAACAGCTGTGCCAGTGATAGTGCGACTGAAGCAGAGCGTAAAAATCCGCAATTTCGTCGTGTGCTTTGGTTTGCACTTGCAAGCAACGCCGTGATGTTTTTTGTTGAGCTTAGCGCGAGTTTTATCAGCGATTCAGTGTCTCTTCAGGCAGACGCACTCGACTTTTTTGGAGATTCGATTAACTACGGACTATCTCTTCTTGTGCTCGGTATGGGTCTACATTTTCGAGCCAAGGCTGCTCTCTTTAAGGGAGCGATCATGGCTCTTTTTGGGCTTTGGGTAATTGGAAGTGCCATCTACAGGATGGGGTCGGACAAAGTTCCTGACCCCGAAATCATGGGGTTTATTGGATTTTTGGCATTGATAGTCAACGTATTGGTTGCAGTTTTGCTGTTCCGCTACCGCAGTGGTGACAGCAATATGCGCTCTATTTGGTTGTGCAGCCGAAACGATGCGCTGGGAAACATTGCTGTGATGGTAGCGGCCCTCGGCGTTGTCACAACCGCTTCTGGTTGGCCAGATATCTTGGTCGCCGCAGTCATTGCCAGTCTTAATCTAAGCGCTGCGATTCAGGTCATACGCCAGGCGCAAACAGAGCTTCAACAACCACAAGGAATGGGTGATCAAAATGAAAACAGCTTTTCTTAAAAGCAGTCTACTACCAATAATGAGTTTTGTTGTTTTATTCCCTCTCGTAGCAGAGCAGGCTAGCGCACAGCCTCCCATGGACAGATGGGGATCGCAGTGGTCACAGCATAGAATGAAATGCTCTGGAATGGGCATGCATGACCAGGGACAGAGTATGGCCAGACACCGCACGTTTATGCGCAGTGGGGTACCGCAGGGTTACGTAGGCAGCAAGAGCCCTTATTTGAGCAATTCCGACGTTATTCGAGAAGGCGATAAATTATATCGACAGCAGTGTTCTGCCTGTCATGGTGCAACAGGGATGGGAGACGGTGTAGTTGCTAGTTCGTTGTCACCTTCACCTGCTGTACTGGATCGCCTTGTTCAGATGCCAATGGCCGTTGACGAATACCTGCTTTGGTCGATTTCCGAAGGTGGCGAAGCTTTCGGGACCGACATGCCTGCCTTCAAAGAGCAGTTATCGCAAGATGATATCTGGAAAATTGTAGCGTACATGCGGGCTGGTTTTCCCTCTTCGGCCCAAAGCCCTCAACAGTAGCTGGAGGATAGAATAATGCGCACGATAACACAGACCACAATCCTAACTACCTTGCTGATGATGCCCACTACATTATTGGCCCAGCAGTGGGGGCGAGGAGACTATGGGCCTCATATGATGTGGGGGGACGGCATGTATTTCGGACCAATAATGACCCTTGTATTTATAGCAGTCATCGTTTTTATTGTGATGTCACTTGTGCGTTGGTTAAGCGCTAATAAACCCGAGTCTTCCCAATCAAGCGCCTTGGATATTCTTAGAGAGCGTTTCGCAAAAGGTGAAATTGATAAAGAAGAATACGAAGAGCGTCGAAAAATACTCGGGAATGATCCGTAAACGAATATCCAGGCTAGTAGATGATAATTGACTAGCCTGGCCTCCCTTCATAGGTCACGCAATTGGGATCGGATGCTGTCGCCCAAAGATAAGAAAATCATCTGCGGCATGGCCGCTAAGTAGATGCTACCGACCAAAGCAGGCGAGACTAGTATGGTCGCTGGATGCGACAAACCTGCCTTGAATCGTGCACAGCTTTAGCTTTGATCGACACAGGATCGGTATAAACATAAGCTAAGATGAGATACGAAATAGCGGTTGGGTACGAGGTAACTATGAGCACCAAATACGGCATTTATTTTGACGATGCGACAGGAACATATTTGTACGAAGAAGCCCTGCATTCGCTTGGAGGATCCGATTCTCCTGCTTATATCCAAGCAGGGGGCGACCGCTTTAGCATCTGTCACGATTTTGCTGATAAAAACCCGCAGGTGACCGTTGAGGTCGACGCAAAGGTTATGGATCGGTTAGCGATTGCGTGGTGTAAGCATCGAAATCTACAAGATGCACTTGGTGGGCCTGTTGGTAAGGAGTTTGGGGCTCCTGAGTGTGACTACGAATGATAAGTATTTAATGAAGCGTCTGTCGTTAGCAAGCTAGTCGCCTCCTAGTCTTCTTTGGCGGAAAATTCAGTAGGTGCAAAAAATGCACATACTGAGCTGCCTGCGTCAGTAAGCCATCAACAAGTAATTTGCATTTTGCTTGTCTGTTAACGGCGGTAGTTGCGACAAAGGAGTCATCACTACACACATATTATCTGAATCCCCGGAATAGTGCGGCTGCGTACTGTTTCTGAGAAGCAGTACCGGGATGCGTACAAACTGTGGCCAGTTTTACTTGACCACTACACTCAGCTCAAAACATGGCCACTTACTCACATTCCTGAATGTGTCTCAACCAAGACTTGTACATTAGTCGACTGGTCGATTATATTAGATATCTCTAAACTAAGAGGGCGGCAACATGAAGCACAGGATTATCCAGTTCGCCACCGAACACCCCAAACGCATCTACGCCCTGATACTGGGTTTAGTTGTCATCATGGCCGCCATGATGCCAAACATCCAGATTGATACCGATCCTGAGAACATGTTGCCCAGCTCTGATCCGGCGCGTGTCTTTCACAATGAGATCAAGCAAACCTTCTCGATGTATGACTCCATCATCGTCGGTGCCGTGGCGAACGATGAAACAAATGGAATCTACACCCCAGAGTCGCTGCAACAGATGCACCAACTCACAAACAAGATCTTGCAAATCGAAGGAGTGGTTCACTCAGACCTGATGGCACTGTCCACCTCAGACAACATCACTCAGGAGCAGCCCGGTACGATCCGCTTTGAATACCTGATGAATGAGGCACCAACAACTTTAGCATTGGCACAAGAACTCAAGATCAATACCGAGCGTTTGCCGCTACTGAACAATACCTTGGTCTCTGGCGATGGCATGGCCGCCGCCATCTATGTGCCGCTGCATAATAAAGACGACAGCTATGATATTGCCCAGCAGATCCGCGCCCTGATTAACGATCTGCAACCTATCGACCAATACCATATCACCGGCCTGCCCGTTGCCGAAAACCAGTTTGGATATGAGATGTTTGTTCAGATGGCCATCGCTGCACCGATGGCCGGAGCGATGATTTTTCTGCTGATGCTCTACTTCTTCCGTAGTGTGGATCTGGTGGTTGCACCGATGCTGGTGGCGATGACAACAGTGATTATCACCATGGGGGCATTGATCGGCATGGGCTTTACGGTGCACATCATGTCCTCTATGATCGCCATCTTCCTGATGCCCATTGCCGTGGTCGATAGTGTCCATATCATGAGTGATTTCACCGATCGCTATAAACCCGGTCTAAATGCTAAAAAAGTGATCGGTGAGGTGATCGAAGAACTGTTTAATCCCATGCTGTTTACCTCGATCACTTCGGCCATCGGTTTCTACTCTTTGATGCTGACCCCTATCCCACCGGTGCAAATTTTCGGTGCCTTCGTGGGTAGCGGGATTCTGTTGGCGTTTATCGTCAGCATCACCTTGATCCCTGCCTATGTGGTGCGGATGTCATCGGCCAGCTTAAACAAGGTGCAGCAAAAACTGCATAATAAACCTGAAGGCGGATTTTTAGCACGTAAACTGCCTAGCATCGGTCGCTTTAGCCAACAATTCGCCAAGGTGATACTGAGTGGCGCAATGATTGTTTTGCTGCTGAGCATCGCTGGGATCACTAAGATACAGATCAATGATAACCCGATCCGTTGGTTTAAATCCGACCATGAGGTGCGTGTTGCCGATGTTGCGCTCAACCATCACTTTGCCGGCACCTATGATGCCTGGCTGGTATTAACCGACAATCGAGAAGTCGCGACTCAATCAGAGGTAGTCCAGCTGAGTGCTCGTCTGACGCAGGCGCTACCGGCAGATAATCACGCCAAAACCTTATTAGATCGAACGTTAGAGGGCGATACACAAGCCTTAAACGAGTTGATCAACCGGCTCGATGATGCAACCTTTAATACCCTAAGCCCGGGACAGCGGGATGTGATCGATAACCTGCTGTTGAATTTAGAAGGCCTAGCCGAAAACAGCCGCCGCTTCTTAGACCCTGCAACCCTGCGTTGGATGACCCAGCTGCAAAGTTCGCTCGATAACAGTGAGCTGGTAGGCAAAAGCAATGGCCTGAGCGATATCGTCCGTACCGTCAATCGTGAGCTGCGCTCCGGCCATGATGACGATTTTGTGGTTCCAGACTCCGCTGCCGGTGTGGCTCAAACCTTATTACAGTTTCAAAGCTCCCATCGCCCCCAGGATCTCTGGCACTTCGTCAGTCAGGATTATCAGCAATCCCTGATTTGGCTGCAGATGACCTCGGGTGATAATCAACATATGAATCAAGTGATTACACTGGTCGATGATTACCTGGTGCAACATCCATTACCCGAAGGGCTCGAGCTGCAGTGGGCAGGTAAAGCTTATATCAATGTGATCTGGCAGGACGCCATGGTTTCCGGCATGGCTACCAGCTTGATAGGCGCTTTTGTGTTTGTCTTTATCATCATGGCGATCCTGTTCCGCTCCGTTCTGTTTGGCTTCTTAGCCATGCTTCCATTAAGCCTAACTATCGCTTTTATCTATGGTTTAGTCGGCTGGTTAGGTAAAGATTATGACATGCCCATCGCTGTACTCTCGGCACTGGCTTTGGGTCTGTCGGTGGATTTTGCCATCCACTTCTTAGAGCGTACTCGCGCCATTCATAAACAGACAGGTGATATCAGCCAAACCTTAAAGCTGATGTTTGAGGCGCCAAGTCGAGCCATTAGCCGTAACGCGACTGTGGTCGCACTCGGCTTTACCCCGCTGCTGCTAGCCCCTCTGGTGCCTTATATCACGGTCGGTGTATTGATGGCTGCCATCATGGCGATCTCGGCTACTGTGACCCTACTTATATTGCCTGCTGCCCTGAGCGTACTGGGCAACAAAGCACTGCCTAGTTCAAAAGGAGCTAAATGATGAAGATTTTTACCCTGTTATTAAGCTTGGCTTTAAGCAGCTCAGCTCTGGCCATGAGCGCCGATGAGGTGATCAATAAAGCAAATCTGGCAGCGATCTACCCAGGTGATGATGGCCGAACTCAGGCGCGGATGATGATTATTGATAAACAGGGCCGTCAACAGACGCGTCAGTTCACTATTCTAAGACGCAACGTTGAGGCAGGCGGTGATCAACAGATGCTGGTCTTCTTTGCTCGTCCATCGGATGTACGCGGTACCGTTTTTAGAGTTGAAAAAAGTGTCACTCAAGATGACGATCGCTGGCTCTATCTGCCGGGATTGGATCTGGTCCGCAGGATCAGTGCCGGTGATAAACGTACTTCTTTCGTAGGCAGTCACTTCTACTATGAAGATGTATCAGGGCGTAACCCAGCCGAAGACAATTTTGAGTTTATCGAGCAAACAGAATCCAGTTACCTGATCCAGGCAACGCCGAAAGATCCGCGCAGCGTCGAATTTGCCACCTATCAGATCAAAATCGATGCCGATACCTGGTTGCCGATGATGACCCAATACTTTGATGCCAAGGGTAAGATAATCCGTCAGATTGAAGCGGTGCAAACCCAGGAGATCCAGGGTTACCCAAGTGTCACCCGAGCTCGTATCGATGATTTTAGTACCGGTGGCCATACCCTGGTGGAGTTTCGCGGCATTGAGTACAACCTGGATCTTCCAACTGAATTGTTCAGCGAACGCAGTCTGCGTAATCCACCGACTCGATATTTGAGATAGTTTGAGTGGGGATGATGAACAGATACAGCTATCTTATCGGTGTCGCCGCTGCGCTGATGATAACCCCAGTCATCGCCGATGATCAGGGCTGGGGGGCGTGGGATGATGAACCCGAGGTTTACTCTCCCTGGCAGGCCATCTCAGGTTTTGCTGAAGCGGGCCTGGGCTATCGCACCCAGAGTGATACTGCCGGGCTGGGCCGAGACACGCTACAGGAGGCGCGAGTCAGAGTCGAGTCGGGCTATCAAGGAGATGATCTCACGGCTACTCTGCGTGGTGATCTACGTTTTGATGCCGTGGTTGAAGGTTGGGAGGTGGATCTGCGTGATCTATCTCTCAGCTATCGCCTTAGCGCGATGGATATTAAGGCGGGCCGGCAGGTACTAACCTGGGGAACAGGTGATTATCTGTTTTTGAATGACCTGTTTGCCAAGGATTGGCAGGCCTTCTTCTCTGGCCTAGACGACGAATACCTCAAAGCACCCATGAATGCGGTTCGCACCAATTGGTACAGTCAATATGCCAATTTTGATTTTATCTGGATGCCGCAATTTGAGTCAGATAACTATTTGACCGGGGATCGCTTTAGCTTTTTCGATCCGATCCAAGGCGAGCAAGTCGCGCCCGGTTTTGACGCCGACGAGCCAAATGAAGATGTCTGGGCGGCTCGTGTTTATGGCACGCGCAACCAGATGGAATGGGCTATTTATGGCTATTGGGGCTACACAGGTCAGCCTCTTGCCAGCAGCCCTGAGGGGCGGCCCGCATTTGCCGAGCTGCACGCCTATGGTGCCAGTGTGTTGATGCCCGTCGGCGCTGGTTTATTGAACCTGGAGACCTCATTTCACAAGATAAGAGACCAAGACAATGGCAATAATCCATTACAACCCTTGGATACCTTGCTTGGCTTAATCGGATATCAGCAAGAGCTGATCACTAACTTGACTCTGGGGCTGCAATATCAGATTGAACACAGACTTGATTATGATAGTCATCGACAGGTCACACCTGTTCCAGAGCAATACGCGATGGATAGAAACCGCCATCTCACAACCCTAAGATTGGATTACCGCGCTTATCAAGAAAGGTTAACCCTGACTTTATTTAGCTTCTATAGCCCATCAGACAATGACTTTTATCTGCGGCCCCAAACCAGTTACCGCTTAGATGATAACTGGTTTATTGCGGCAGGATTCAACCTGTTAAATGGCGAGAAGGATCACACCTTCTTTGGCCAGATGGCGGATAACAGCAATGGCTGGCTCCGCTTGAGATATTACTACTAAGTTTCACTAAAAAGAGGTCTTAACTATGTCTACTGAACGAGCTTTACTCGCCTTTGCTGGCTTTATGATCTTGCTATCGGTGGTGCTAACTACCTGGCTGCATCCGATGTTTGTCTGGCTCACTATATTTGTGGGTGCCAATATGTTCCAAAGTGCTTTTTCTGGCTTTTGTCCTGCTGTGATGATCATGAGGAAATTCGGACTTAAGTCTGAAAAAGAACTGGCAAAACAATAACAAGTCTGGGGAGTTGCAGCGTCTTGGTTGGTACCACCACAACTTAAAAAAATACGACGCTGTCTTGCCATTGAACACCTCTCCTAAGGTGGTGACATTACCACCTAATTCGGTGTCCGGGTTTATTGGACCGCTACAATGGCCCCATAGCAATATGAGTGGCTGTCCTTGGCCGTACTTTGTCCTCTAAGCAAAAAAAGTACGCCAATTAAGTCATTTACAAACCGGCCTGAATATCAGAACCTGCTCATGTTTGATTCCATAAAATAGGAGTAGCTCTGATGACGGACCTGTTTGAAGAAAAAGCCAAAGATTGGGATTTCCGAGAGATCCCTCGGATGATCTCTGCTGGCGTGGGACGCGCCCTGCTCGACAACCTACCATTGACAGCCGAACTGCAAGTGATGGACTTCGGAGCAGGAACGGGGTTGGTCAGTTCCCACGTTGGCCCCCACGTCGATAAGATCTACGCCGTTGATATCTCGGCTGCGATGCTTGAGAAGTTGGTTCAAAAACCGGAACTCAGTGGCAAGGTGGAAGCGATATGCCAGGATATCTTGGAAACACCGCTGAACCGAACCTTCGACCTGATTATCAGCGCCATGGCGTTGCACCATGTAGAAAATACCGGCTTTCGTCGCCGTATTCACAACCGATTAACTCTCGACGGTCCGTGTTGGCCGGTAACGCGCTTTTCTTTTCGAATGGTTTCGTCAGTCCGCCTTAGCCCCGACAGCAACAGACAGAGTGCACCCAGGGTAATAAAGATGTCGGCACCGTTGAATGTCGGCCAGTACCAGCCAGCCCAGTGAAAATCCAAAAAATCCGTCACCGCCCCCTGGCGCCATCGGTCAACGATATTACCAAGCGCTCCGCCCGCGGTCATGGCAAGACTGATCCGCTCAAAAAGCGAACCGGAACGCCAAGCCCAGATAAGCAGCACAGCCACTATCACCAAGCTGATCAGCGCCAGAAGTTCTGGCGCATTGGCGAAGAGATCACGAAACAAACCGAAGCTCACGCCCGTGTTGAAACCAAGCCTAAGGTTAAAGAAGGCCGTTACCTCAATCCCCCGCGGTGTATCCATTAGGTAGACAAGAGCGGCCCACTTACTAAGTTGGTCCAGTGCAAGCGTGAGCGCAGCAACAAGGATAATCTGTACTCCCCTATTGCTATTAGTACTAGGGAAACCTCTCTTTTCCATCTAACGATGACCCTCGATTTTAACGTGACGAACGGCGTGCCTGACGCAAAGCAGGCGCTGTATTGGGTGTTCTATGTTGATGTCTCGATGTCAGCCAAAAATGCGGGCTGATTTGAAACGCTACTCGCTCTGCAATTGTTGAAAAACAGGTAGTAAATTCCGTTTCCAAATCGCGTCATTTAAAGGCCCTGCATGCCGATAGCGGATCACGCCGTTTTGGTCGACGATATAGGTCTCTGGAGCGCCATAAACACCAAGGTCAAGCCCAAGCGAGCCTTTTTCGTCGACCACATTGGCGACATAAGGGTTACCGAGCTCTGACAGCCATTTATTTGCAGCAGGCACTTTATCTTTATAATCAATTCCGTAAATCGGAATTCCTCTTCGATGCGCCAACTCCATCAAAAACGGGTGTTCCGTACGACAGGAGGGGCACCAGGTAGCCCAAACATTGAGCAAACTCACCTTTCCCTTCAATACTTCCTGCGTCAGAGTTTGGCCGGGTTTTTCCAGCCAAGGGAGCTCAAATTGAGGAACGGGCTTGCCGACCAAGGCGGAAGGCAACTCTTTCGGATTAAGGGATAAGCCTTTCCATAAAAAAAAGCCAAGCGCTAGACCGGCTAGCAACGGTAAAAAGAGAAAAAACCGTTTCATATCAAAACTCCATGTAGGTGAGAATGCTTTAAGGAAAGTCGCAATGGGCTTGTACGAAATCTGATCATACGTTCTGATCCCAGCGACGCCCCTAATAAGCCGCAACTACAATGCTGGATCACATCTGATAATTTGCTCTGACTTCAGACTCAACCAGCTTTTTCAGTTGCAGATAACCAAAGCTGGAAAGCGGTTTGCCATTGACAAAAAAGGTGGGTGTTTTGGTTACCTGAAGTGCACTGGCGTCTTCCTGGTCTTGCTGTAATCGCTTTTCAATACGCTGGCTCTGCATATCCTTTTTGGCCTGCTCTATATCAAGACCGACACCGCCCAGATACTGCCAAATAGTCTGTGGTTGAGGGTTACCGTGCTGAGCCCAGAAGGGCTGGCTTTCATACACCGCCTCAAGCGTTTCCCAGAACAGATTCTGGAGTTTGGCAGCTTCGAGCAGCTTGACGATATAGTCAGACCCCTTGTGAAACGGTGTGTAGCGCATGACCACATTGACTTTTTCAGGATTCGATTCCATCAGCTGTTTTACATAAGGGTGGAACTTTCTACAGGTCTCACAGGCCGGGTCAAAAAATTCGGTGATGGTCACTTTGGCACGCTGACTACCCATCGTCGGAGAGTAATACCGTTTGAGTATCGAGGTATCGCTGGCCACTGCGCTGATATCAGCTGTTTTTTGGTTTTCATATAGATAGGCGGCGAAGCCAAACATGACGAAAAGCAAAATACCGGTAACCGGCACCAATAGTTTCTTATTCATTTACGCGTCCGTTGTCTAAAAATTAATAGCAGTGCAATGATGGCGCTGTACGCCATAATCGATAGCATGGGAATGGTGATAAAGCCGAACAGTTCCAAATTGACCTCCGCGCAGGAGACCCCTTGACTGCAGGGCTGCAAGCTTTCGGGAATGTAACCGGAGAAGACGAGATAGTGATATACCGCGAACCCCCAACCGATCACCGCAAGTGGCAACGTGTATCGAACGACGCGTTTATCCAGTGGGAACAGCGCGACCAAAAAGATTACCGCCAACGGGTAGATGAAAATCCGTTGATACCAGCAGAGCACACAAGGCTGCAGCCCCATCACCTCACTGAAAAACAAGCTTCCCAGCACCGCTACAACTGCCAGAACCCAGCAAGCAAAGATCAACGACCAGCCCGTATTATCGGTAGTGTCTTGATCGTTAGTTAATAGACTGCTCATGATTACCTGTGCATTTACCTTGTCGCTCGGAAACGCCAAACCCTGATTCCCAGGGAAGGCCGCGTCAGAGCGACATATAAAAATGACGCCCGTGTTTACCTCTTTTATAAACGCGGGCGTCGAGGAGAACCGGAAGACCTAATCAGCTGCCGGCTTGCAGTTCTTCATCGATCAGTTCCTTCAGGTCTTGCTGCAGGTCGCCGTGGCTGTGCCCCAGCGGTCGACCATTGACGAAAAAGGATGGTGTCGAAGAGAGGCCCAGCTCGCGTGCTTCATTCAACGACGCGGTTACTTTGGCTTTGGTGGCGGCGTCTTTGTAACAGTCGCCAAACTTGCCCATATCCAAATCCGCTTCCTCGGCCAGCGCATCGACAGGGACCGACTTGAGGTAGTTCTGGCGCTCGAACGCGAGATTGTGGAATGTCCAGAACTGCCCCTGTTGGTCGGCGCACACCGCGGCTTCCGCCACTTTACGCGAGACACCGGACTGATTGATCGGGAAGTCTCTGTAGACGACACGGAGCTTATCGCCGTACTGTTTGAGGAGCGTATCGACGACCTCGACCGCATTCTTGCAGTGGGGGCATTGGTAATCGGCAAATTCCACCAAGGTGATTGTTGCGCCTGCGTTACCCTTGGAAGGGTAATCCTCGGTGGCTACGTCAAAGCGCAGTTGTTCAGGCTCGGGAAGTTCCACGCGGTAGCCCTTTTCCAGCGCAATTTGTTTCAATAACTGCTGCGCTTTTTCCGCCATCTGTTGGCGTTTGAGGTAGTTAACCAGCTCGGGCTTGGCCTGCTCGAAGGTGCCATTGATGCGCGCCTTGTTAGCCTCGAAAAAGCCTTTTAACTGCTCCTCGGTCGGATCGGCAACGGTCATCAGCTCCTGCTGTACAGCTTTGACATCTTTATTCTGTCTTTTGGCTTCTTCTTGCACATAGCGATTCAATGCGTACTGGTCGAATGCCTGGCGGCGTTGGTCGTTGTATTGTTGTGCTAATTGGTTCAACGACTGCTTCAACGCAGGTGGTAGGGTGTCTCCCTGATACTGCTGGCCGCCATAGGTCAGCGTTGGAGGCTTCTCAGCGTGGGCGAAGGGAAAAACAAGTAGTCCGGCAATCACCGCGAGGGTGGTGAATCGTTTTGGCATTGTACAGTCCTTAACAGGGTAGCAATTTTTGATAGTTAGTTAATAATTCCAGAGGCTTCAGTCGAATACGTCGAAAAGCTCGCCGAGGAAGCTTTTACGCTTTTTGTAGTGCGAACCCTGCCGGTCATGTTTCTGGTGTTGATAGTCAGAGCGTTGTGGCTGACTACGCCGCGGCTCCGGATTCCGGCCATAGGCTTGAGTTGAGCGCTCAATGGTCTTGTCCAGTTCACCGCGATCCAACCAAACGCCACGGCAGCTCGGGCAATAGTCAATTTCGATCCCCTGCCGGTCGG
>CAXBEA010000077.1:0-18750 GCA_963974645.1 uncultured Neptunomonas sp.
CCGTTAATTTAATTGACGTGCGGCGGGCACGGTTAGGAACACACCGATGAGCAAATTTACTAAGTCTGTAGTAGCAACGGCCTGTTGTTATTCCTCTTTGGTTGCAGCACAGCAACCGACTCAACTGAATAAAGTCCTGATAACAGCATCGCCCACGGCAAAAATCCTATGAGCAACCTACACAACAGTACTGCGCAGAATTCTGCGTCAGATGAAGCGCGTGACGCTCGCTATTTAGCACGCATGAAGCACAAAAAAGAGGTGATAGATCGGTCCATTGCACGGGCTGATCAGGACCGCGGTGTGTGCCTTGTGCATACCGGTAATGGCAAGGGTAAGAGCAGTTCTGCCTTTGGTATGGTTGCAAGAGCCTTGGGCCATGGCATGCAGGTGGGTGTTGTGCAATTTATTAAAGGTGCCTTTAGCACCGGCGAAGAGGCCTTTTTTCGGCGTTTTCCTGAGGTGCAGTATTACGTAATGGGCGAAGGGTTCACCTGGGAGACCCAGGATAAAGAGCGTGACATTGCCGCAGCAGCCAAGGCATGGAGCCAATCCGAAGCCTTGTTGAATGATGAGACTGTTGCGCTGGTGGTACTGGATGAGTTGAATATCGCGCTTAAATATAAGTATCTCGACCTGGATGCCGTGATTAGAGCTGTCGAGAGCCGTCCGTCGCAGCAGCATGTGGTGATTACTGGACGCGGTGCACCGCAAGCCTTGATCGATATGGCTGATACCGTCACCGAAATGCAAGTGATCAAGCATGCGTATCAGGCAGGGGTAAAAGCGCAAAAAGGGGTAGAGCTGTGAGTGTCAGCCTGCTGCCTTGGCCGAAGGCCTCCTGCAGCGACATAGCTACTTCACCACTATTTAGCTTCTGCCGTGGACGCCTGTGCTGTGCGCTTTGATCCCCAATGATCAGCCTTAGCGTCCTGTTAGCGGTTGCCGTCGATTGGCTGCTAGGAGAGCCAAAACGTGGCCATCCTCTGGTAGGTTTTGGCGCACTGGCGGTACTCGTGGAAAGACGGCTGAATCTAAACCATCCCGATGGTTTGGGCTCGTTAACAATCGTTGCCAGACACCGCAAACTTTGCGGTGTGATAGGGCTGCTGGTGTTGTGTTTACCGCCGTCGCTGCTTTGGTGGTTTCTGGTGCCCCGCGAGGCTGCGGGTACGCTAGGAATTTTGAGCCTAAGCAGCTTGCTTGAGGCCGCTCTGTTGTATCTCGCTATTGGCCATCGGAGTTTATGGGATCACAGTCGGCCTATTTCAGAAGCGCTTGAGCAGCAAGACGAAGAGGGTGCACGCTATCACACCGCTATGATGGTCAGTCGCGATCCTGACGCGCTTAATATCGAAGTTTCAGCCATAGAATCTGTATTGGAAAATGGTAATGATGCACTCTTTGCTGCGCTATTCTGGTTTGTGATTGCCGGCGGAGCGGGGGCACTGTTGTATCGATTAGTGAACACCCTGGATGCGATGTGGGGTTATCGCACCGCTCGTTACCGCGATTTTGGCTGGGCGGCCGCTAAGCTCGATGATCTGCTTAACTACGTTCCAGCGCGCTGCACCGCGATCAGTTATGCCCTGCTCTCGGATACCAGGGAGGCATTCAAATGTTGGAAGGAGCAGGCAGCGGCGCATGCCAGCCCAAACGGTGGGCCGGTGATCGCCGCCGGAGCCGGTGGCTTGGGTGTTATTCTGGGTGGCCCAACGCGTTATCAGGGTGTTTGGCATGACAAGCCGCTGTTAGGGAGCGGCCATCCGCCCCGCGGCGTTGATATAGGTCGGGCGATGTGGCTGGTCACGAAAACCCTGTTGCTCTGGGTTTTGCTGATGATCAGTGTGGAGCTGCTTTGGGCTGCTCATAGCGAGGTGGGAGGTTTTTATGATTAAACCCATCCAGGCTCCGATCTGCCCTGCTGCAGCCCTGCCCGTAACTACAGCCAGTGGTCCACCTATTCATGGCGGTCGCTTGCATCAAGCGGCGCAACGGTTTGCTATTCCCGTCTGTGAATGGATCGACCTCTCGACCGGTATCAATCCGCATCCCTATCCCTTGCCGGATGTGCCCGCGTCAGTCTGGCAGCAGTTGCCGGATCAGGACGATCGCCTACACGCAGTCGCGGCCAGTTATTATGGATCGAAAAGCATACTACCCGTTTCCGGAAGTCAGGCCGCTATAGAAATTTTGCCACGGCTAAAAGCGCCGGGACGGGTAGGCATCTTGTCACCTGCGTACGCCGAATATGCATATCAGTGGCAGCGCCAGGGGCATCGCGTAGAAGAATTAACCGCTGCAGAGCTGGAAGCACGGCTGCCGTATCTGGATGTGGTGGTTGTGATTCGGCCCAATAACCCGACGGCAGAGCTGTTGTCTGAGCAGCGATTGCTCCGCTGGCTAGCGGTATTGCAGCAGCATCAGGGCTGGCTTGTTGTAGATGAAGCCTTTTTAGACGCTACCCCAGAAAGCAGCTTGTTAAGCATGATCAGGGACACTCCAATGGAAGGCCTGATTGTACTCCGCTCGGTGGGTAAGTTTTTCGGCTTAGCAGGTATCCGTTTAGGCTTCGTCTGGGCGCAACAATCACTGCTGCAAGCGATCGCTCAGTTACAACCCCTGTGGGCTGTATCCAGCGTCGCCCGCTGGGCGGGGACTATCGCCTTAGGGGATGACGAATGGCAGTCACAGATGAGGCAACTGTTATCAATAGAAACCCAGCGCCTAGCTGCCTTGTTGCAACAGCAATCCTTTAGCTGTGTATCAACACCGCTGTTTTGCACCCTAGGTTCAAACGCTGCACTGTCAGTGGATGCCGCCGAGATTTTTCAGCAACTGGCGAAGCGCGGCGTGCTTGTTCGTTACTTTGCACAGGATCAGACGTTGCGGCTGGGGTTGCCCGCAAATGAAAGCGCGTGGCAGCGGCTTGAAGCTTCATTGGCAGGGTTGCACCGCAGTCTTAAAGGTGGCTGAATTCACGCCTGTCAGTTATGGGGCTATACGCCGTCATTGATGACAAACTTTAGTCCCCGCAAAGCCAGGCTTTAGCGGTTTCAAGTTCAGAATGGGCTTTTAGCTCGATGTCGTAGTATTCAGAAGCGTTTTTAAAATGCTGGGTGAGATTGTCCGGGGCGGAGGGGCTGACCAACGCGATCTGTCGACACAGCGGGAAATCATCTTTGAACGCTTTGATCAGCATGTAAATATCAACGGCTCGGGTTGAACTAAGATTTACATCTTTGTAATCAACGATGACTCGCTCAATCTCTAAGTGCTCAAATAGCGATACGATATGGTGCCTAGAGTTTTTTATATCCTCTAAGTTGATATCTTCAGAGCGGGTAATTTGAAGGAATTTTTTGCCTTTGTAACTGGATGATAATGCTTTCATATCGCACGCCATACGCCTCGATACATCATGAAAGGTCGAATATGGCATATAATTGTGCAGCGCACAATTCAATTGCTCTGCCTTGAGATACAGCGGCAGGGTTGGCTGAGTGTTGATGCACTGTTTTCGACTAAAGAATCTACGTATACAGTCAGAGGATTAGGTCTGCTGCTTTGTGCTGGCTAGCTTTGTTCTGGCTAGCTTGGTGATAGAGAGAGTCACTCCCCCCGTTTTAGTCACCCAAAATGGTTATTCTTCTGTGATGATAAAAAAGCGCCCCCTTAGGAGGCGCCTGCGTTAGGACGTGCTTTCAGAGCAAGATGTAGTCGTCGCTCCTAGTTAAAGACGCAGTAACGATCACCTACAAGCGCTGGGCTTTGCTAAAAATCATTAAGCCTCAAGCTTGATAGTAAAATGCTGGCGACCGTACCAGCATTGTTCCTGCTTGTCGTTTTCAATCAGGTAGGAGTTTTGGCCAAGCTCTTTGATGCTATAAACCCTGTTTTCAGACAACTGATCTTCGAAACCATGGTTCTGAGTGCATTCGATATCCATTTTTTTCCCTCATAGAGTACAACAATGGCCTTCCCATACGCATGAAGAGCTACGCTCACATCGAAAGAAAGGTATGCGGGTAAACCCGTATCGCGATGCAGCATAAATTATTGCTTCTGTAAGTGGAATAGAGAAACGTCAATTTTTACAATCTGTTACATTCGTTACTAAGACCTTGCCAAGGTTCGACGCGGATTGATTTACTTACTCTATAACGCTGCGTTTTTTTATAGCTACGCTACTTGGAGACGGGTGACTAATGTCTGAGCTGGAAGGATGATCTGAATCAGATCAATCTGGAAAAACTACGCAACTCATCGTGGACCGCAGTTCAGCCCTAAGGGCGGGAAAAACACTTCATGGTGACTGCGCTTTACCGCGATGAGCTGAAGAACGTTGAGTTGCAAGCAGTGGTGACTGGACGCTCAGTAAGGGTGCCCTGGCAACCCCTGAAGCAAACAGAGCAGTGGCACCCAGGCTGGAAATAGATCGCGCTGTCTTAGGCGCTTGTCGTGCCTGGCTATCAATCTCTTTGCCTGTCAGGTTGCAGAATGTTCCCATCTTCCAATCGGGGGTGCTGCGTCTAAAAGCAATGGAGTATGCTCTGAAAACAATCTATGTTTAGGTATTAACTCTTTTACTTTTATTTATGCATCCTAGCTGGAACTAGCTAATGTCGGACGGATCCTCACACCTCGAGCCTTCGCCAGAGATCTCGCCCCGTGATTCAATCGTTCCGATTACACCAATGTTCAGTTCACTAAGATCTAGGTTGTTGCTACTGCTGTTTCTGATGAGCTTACCCAGCGTCTGGATACTCTCTTATCACGTATTTGAAGAACGTGAGTTTGCGATAGCCCAAAGTCGACAAACGGCACTAGCAACTACTAGGCAGATCGCGTTTACGCAAAAAAAAGTGATTCAACGTACTCGTCATTACCTTGAGCAATTAGCCACGTCTCCGGTTCTACAACACCCCGATGCCCCCGAATGCTCTTCATACCTGGCTGCTGCGCTAAGGCTTAATAGCGCCATCGTTAACATTGGCGTGCCACTACCTAACGGTGATCTGCTCTGCAACGCACTGCCATTACCCGGCAAGATTAATGTTTCAGATAGACGTTACTTTCAGCAAAGCTTGAAGATGCGCAGTTTTGCTATCGGCGAGTTTCAGCATGATCGAGCGGCACAACGAACCAGCGTTAATTTTTCCATCCCTGTGATTTCACCTCAGACCAATGCGGTGGTGGGTGTTGCGGTTGCGGTCGTGCCATTAGATTGGTGGAGCGAGCAACTGGCGGAGTCCCACTTATCGCCAAGAGCCATCGCCTTAATTAGCGACCAAGAGGGCACTGTGATCGCTAATTACCCGGACTCGGTACAAGCGTTAGGGAAAAGTAAGAAACAGTTTGGGGTCTTAACGGACACCGAGCGACAGCTCAGCACCGATTCTGAAACCGTCCTAGGCTTTGATGGCGTAACCAGAATTTACACCCACCGGATACTCTACCAGACCGCAGAAGGCCGCCAGATATTGTTGAGCGTGGGTATTCCAATAGATGCAGCCATTACTGCGGCTAACCAACACTTTATTTGGTCACTGGCGCTTCTTTTAGGGGGGATAGGGGTGGTGACCCTGGTGGCGTTTCGTATTCTTAAATACAGCGTTATAAAACCTTTGAACGAGCTTTCTGCTGCGACTGAAGTTTTACAGTCTGGCACCCTGTACAACGACTTATCTTTTTCCGGTAGCCGTGAGCTTGTTTCTCTTCAGCACTGCTTTCAACTGATGGCAAGCACCCGTCTGGATGCAGAACAGGCAGTTATACGAAGCAATGAAGAGCTGAATGCTGTTTTCAATGCGCTCCCTGATCTTTATTTCAGGTTAAGTGCAGAGGGCTTGATTCTTGACTACAAGGCGCAGGAAAAATCAGAGCTCTATGTAGCGCCAGATGTATTTATGGGGCGTAGCATGGACGATGTGCTGCCGTCCGCGGTCAGCGATCTGTTTAAAACCCATCTGGATCTGGCATGGCTGAATGAGCACGCAGGCTCAGCGTGCTTTGAGTATCCGCTAGAGGTTAATCACGAGCAGCGTTTTTTTGAAGCCCGGATCAACAGGATCAAAGATTCCAACGAGTTGATTGTCGTGGCGCGTGATATCACGGCTAAAAAAATCAGTGACGATTTCATTCATCACCAAGCCAACTACGATGCGCTGACGGGTTTACCAAATCGCAATATGCTGTATGACCGAATAGACCAGGAGATAAAGAAGTCTCATCGCAGCGGATTGCCGATGGCAATCCTATTCTTGGATCTGGACGGCTTTAAAGAGATTAATGACACACTTGGCCATGACCAGGGCGACTCGCTATTAACGGAGGTTGCAAAACGGCTGAGTCACTGTGTTCGGGAAGAAGACACTGTTGCGCGCCAAGGTGGCGACGAATTCAGCATAATACTGGGTCAGTTAAAAGAGGTATCGATAGTTGAAGGGATTGCGACGGCGATCCTTAATGAATTGAAGAAACCCTTTAGTCTTAACGCTGAGCTTGTTTATATATCGGGTAGTATCGGTATCACGTTTTACCCTCAAGACGCCCGCTGCGTTGATGATTTGCTCAAAGCTGCAGACCAGGCAATGTACGCGGCTAAAGATCAAGGTCGTAACTGTTTTAACTATTTCACCCGCTCGATGCAGGATGCGGCCATAGCAAAAATGCGTCTAGTGAATGATCTTCGCAACGCGATCGACGAGCATCAATTTGTCTTGCACTACCAGCCCATAGTAGCGCTCAGAACGGGCGTCATTGAAAAAGCGGAGGCACTGATCCGCTGGCACCACCCAACGCGTGGTCTGATCAGTTCCGAGCAATTTATTTCTGCAGCAGAAGAATCACGGTTAATCATTGGCATCGGCAACTGGGTGTTTCTTGAGGCGGCTCGCCAGGTGCGACGGCTCCGTGCATCGGGCATAGAGAAGCTGCAAGTCAGTATCAATGCATCCCCGGTTCAATTTACGACTGCAAACAGCGGCATTGAGCAGTGGTACCAGCAGCTAGAGGATCTTCAGTTGTGTGGAGATGCCATCATCACTGAAATCACCGAAGGGTTGATGATGGATGCGAATCAGGAGACTACTCAGGAGCTGCTCAAGTTCAAAAAAACCGGGATGCAGGTAGCGCTTGATGACTTCGGAACCGGTTATTCTTCGTTATCCTACATTCGCGAGTACAACATCGATTACATCAAAATTGACCAGTCTTTTGTCTGCAATATAACCACCTCGAACGACGCTTTCGCGCTGTGCGAGGCCATTATTGTGATGGCCCATAAACTGGGTATTAAGGTGATTGCAGAGGGTATCGAAACCCAGCAACAGCTTGAGCTGCTGACCGCTACGGGCTGCGACTATGGCCAAGGATTTTTGTTTGCAAAGCCTCTGGATATGCCCCGCTTCGAATCGATGCTGCAGAGCCAGCCCTACATCCGGAGTCCTCTGAAGGGCAGCGATGGTCTATCTGATGCAGAGGACGATGCTGTTACCTAAGGCGATAGCTATAACGTGGGAATAGATTACCAGTGCTTATTCGATGTTCACGCGGAAGCTGATTGAACCGCTTATTTAACGATTTTTAAGATCTCTTTAAATAACGGTGATTTTGCATCTTTGGTCGCCTCGAAAATCCACATTTCAGTACTGCTCAGGCCGGCTCCTTTGGCTTCCATCTTGGCAATTGCTAGTTGTTTGTTAGCCGGATCTCTAGAGCCTACTGCATCAGTGATTAACTCGACCTCATACCCTGCCTCAAGCATTTGTATCACCGACTGATAGACGCAGACATGGGTCTCGATACCGCAGACCAGAAGTTGCGTTCGTCCGCTCTGCGTTAAGGCGTCACTGATACGTGGGTTGCTCATACAGCCAAAGGTGGTTTTTATTAGTGGCACCTGCTCGGGGAACAGCTGCTTCAATTCAGGGATGGTTTCGCCTAGCCCTTCAGGGTATTGCTCAATCCAAATAATCGGAATCTCGAGCACCTGGGCCGCTTTAATGCAGCGTTGTATATTCTGAATCAGATGCTGACTTTCCGGCATGGCGCGCGCGAGATTGCCCTGGACATCGACAAGTATCAAGGTTGTTTGATGAGGGTTGAGCATAACGAAGCTCCTTGGCTGTTGTTGCTGATTACGGGAGATAGCTGTGATCAAACAACGCTTGCTGTAGTTAGGTTTAGCTATGATGGACCTGCCGCCGCCGGTTGGTCGAATTTTTCGCAGGCAAGAAATCAACATAGCATAGAGTTGGCTCAACCTTACATGGGATTTGAGATAGCGCGGACAACCCCTTATCAAGACCGTTTTAGCGGTGAAGATAAAGCATGGTAAATGCGGTTTAGTGGGTTCTTTGGACAGACAGCCGCCGAGGCGCCCTGTTGATGCTATTCTGGCTTAGACCCTATCTCTAGGCGGCATCGGGTTCATACAATAAAAACAAAGCAACGGGGGTCACATCCGTGAAGTTGGAAAAAGTCATTGTCGGTTTTTTCGTCATCCTGGCGCTTGCGCTGAATGTAGTTTTTGTTAGCGGTGATATCAGTAATCCTGCCCATCATAATGTCTGGGTGTTGACTCTGGCGATCCTGATCAATTTGATCGCTGCCGGTCTGATCTTGGGCGATCGAACCCACTTAGGCGCGCTGTTGCTGGCGACCTCACTGGTGGCGAATTTGCTGCTGATATCCGCGCGCCTTATTTGGGTGGTGAATGCGGATGCAGACGATCAAAGCCTCAATACCGAGCAGATGGTACTGATTGTATCGCTCGCTATCGGCGCGCTGATGTCGAACCTGATCTCAGTGTTTACGTTGTCTGTAGACACGATTATTTCCCGTCGTTAAACCTCGATACGCGGAGACTTCGCTATGGCGACAACGTCGGATCTGAGTCGAGTCACCTCCATCGTGCTGCGCTACATGCGCGGTCCGATTCTGGTTCTGGTGGTGGTTTACGGGGTGGGTATTATCGGCATGTCGCTGATCCCGGGGGAGGATGGGCAAGGCAACACCAGCCCGATGAGCCTGTTCCACTCGTTCTACTTTTTCACCTATACCGCGACGACGACCGGGTTTGGTGAGATACCCTACAAGTTTACCGATCAGCAACGGCTCTGGGCGATTCTGTGCCTATATATGGGGGTTATCGCATGGCTGTACGCAATCGGCTCCATTTTTAAACTGATTCAGAATCACCACTTTATCACTGCCGTGGCCGAACGCCGTTTTGCCCGGACCGTTGCAGCGATCAGAGAGCCCTTCGTTATTATCTGTGGTTTTGGCGATACCGGTAGTCTGCTGGCTCGAGGGCTGAGTGATAACTTGATGAATGCGGTCGTGATTGATAGTGATCCGGAGCGGATCAAAGCGCTGGCGATGCGTGATTATCGGGCCAGTATGCCGGGCTTATGCGGCGATGCTAGCGTGCCTAAACATCTGGTTGATGCTGGGATCAATCACCCTTTGTGCCGAGCCGTGGTGTCATTGATTCCCGATCCGGAGCTGGATCTTAAGATCGCGGTCATGACCCGGTTTTTGAATCCTGATGTCTTTATCATCTGTCGGGCCACTAAAACGAGTCAGCAAGAACATTTGCGTCATCTTGACTCGGTATCCGTTATCGATCCCTTTGAATTGTTTGGTGTTCAACTGGGAATGGCGGTCACGGCAGCCAAATTACACAACCTCAGTCAATGGCTGGTGGGCGCCCACAATATCGACCTCAGTAGCTCTGCAGCTATCCCTCCGGGCAACTGGATTCTCTGTGGCTACGGCAGGATGGGGCGCAGGTTACAAAAGCATTTGAACAGCAATAATATAACCCCCCTCATCATCGATCCTGGACTGCAGGACGCGGATCTTTCCGACAGCTCGATCAAAGGGCATGCCGATCATAAAACACTCAAGAAAGCCGGGGTCGACCAGGCGGTGGGGCTGGTCGCAGGAACGAATAGTGATTCCAGAAACCTGGAAATTCTTCTCAGCGCCGGTGAACTCAATCCCGATATCTTTCTGGTCGTCCGGCAGAACCACCACGAGAATGAGATTGTATTCAACGCCGCCAAAGTGAACCTGACCATGCAGCCCAGCCTACTCACTGCCCGAACCATCTTGCTGCAGTTGATATCGCCACTGATTTATCAGTTTCTAGAGCACCTTCGTTGCAGCGAGCCCCAGTTGACTGATCGGACAGTCAAGCAGCTGCACCACGTCTTGGCTAATAGACCTCCGCTGCTATGGATCAAAAAACTCTGCGACGTTGATTCCACCGCATTCAAAGAGCAGGTCGAAAAGGGCCGGGTGCTGCGGCTGGAGGATCTAATCAAAAGCCCGGTTAATCTGGATCAATCGCTGTCCTGTGTCCCTCTGGTGCTGAAAAGAGAGGGGAGCACCCTGGTGATGCCGAGCGGGAAAGAGGTCGTAAAACAGGGGGATGTAATCCTTTTCTGTGGTGACCACCGTAGTCAACGCATGTTGGACGCCAACTTGAATAATCCCTATACCCTGAATTATTTGATCACCGGTACAGAGCCACCGAAAGGCTATCTATTGCGCTGGCTCTATCGGGCCTGTCGGAGATCCACCGATGATAGTGCGGGTAGGTAGATTACTGGCGCCACGCCACTCAAATTGATTTGGAGAGCGAAAGGCAAAAACCAGCCGCTGTTAATTCCTAAGAGATTGTAAACACTGATGAATCCTATAATGTTTCCACTAATCTCGTAGTTTCGATGGTAACTCAATGGTAAAAGGTGGGACCGATGTTGGAAAAGCTTCGAGAGCGGGTTGGCTTAGGCCAGGGAATACTAAAAAATATCAGTGATCGGATAGCAAAGTACTACTCTGATAAGCCGTACTATACCGAGGAGTACTTACGCCTTGTTTGGAACGCGGCCCCACATCATGGGTATCTTATATCCACTATTTTTTTTCTAATTATGTTGGCCCGGTTCCTGAGCCCGGTAGAGTGGCTAAAACACTTCCGTTGCTGCCACGTTGCAGGTGCCCGTAGCAAACCATACATCACAAAACATTTGACCGATATCTACCAGTTTGTGTGCTTGATAATTCTCGTCGCTATCTACTTTTTATCAACGAAGAACGGGGTAACAGCCGGTATTGTCGTTGGATGGGCAATTTTTAGAATTGCGGATATATGGACATTCTTCGTTTACAACTCGCTGATAAAGGGAGCTGTTCGTAAGACAGAAAATTATTGGAGTTTTCCGCGCAATATCACGCTAGCATTTGTCGCCTACGCTGAGACTGCACTCCTATTTGGGCTCCTATACCACCAACCCCAAGCGGAGCTGTTATTACTCTGCTTTAACTCAGACATTCAATCGCTTGCACAGGCGGCATACTTCAGCGTAGTCACAATCACAACCCTGGGTTACGGCGATATAACGCCAACCAATACGCGTTCCTACATCATAATCTCTATCGAACTTATGGTGGGTATGTCACTGCTGTTATTGGCACTAACACGTTTCATGAGCCTCCTGCGACAGAATGCCAATCAAGACCTGGGGAATGAATTGTAGAAAACCCTCCTACAGACCTGGCTCGGCTTTCTCCCTGCCTCCTGTGTCAGGTGCCTAGAGGCACTACGAATCGTGGGAGAAAAACTTATTGAAGGTAATGATGGAAGCCAGTTCCTTGCCGTACTCCGCGTTAATGACCAGTGAATCACCCTGTCCCCCTAAGGTAAATTCTGCCCACCGCTTAAGAGGTTCATCAGCCGCTATCAGAGATCCCGTTAATCCCTGTGCTAGACTGAAAAACGGCGTTCGAAGGAGGTAGGCGCGGCAGAGCTGCCGCTCACTCGGTGCGCTTGAAACAGCAGATAACTATATGCAAATAGCTGTATGCAGATAACTATAAAAGGAGCTAATCATGAGCCACCCTATCGTTTACGGTGATGCCATCAGTACCTATGTCCGCTCAGTCCGCCTGGCCCTGGAGGAGAAGGGCGTACCCCACGACCTCGTGGCTGTGGACCTGATCAAGGGGGAGCAAAAAAGCGTAGGCCATCTGGCCCGCAATCCCTGGGGGAAAATGCCCGCGTTCGAGCACGAGGGTCATCTGTTCTACGAATCATCGGCGATTGTGCGCTATATCGACGCTGCGTTTTCAGGCCCTGCGTTAATGCCGGCCGGGGCGGTTGATTGTATTCGGGTCAATCAGGTGATGGGGATCCTGGACAGCTTTGGCTATCCGGCGTCCGTTACCAATATTTTTATCCCGCGGGTACTAGTACCCTCTCTGGGCGGTGAGACCGACGAAGCTCAAATAGCCGCAGCGCTGCCTAAGGCTGAACTGTTCCTCGACGAAATCGGTCGCCTGATGGCATCAGACCCCTATTTCGGCGGTGCCAATGTGAGCCTGGCTGATCTTTACGTGCTCCCCGTTCTGACCTACTTGAATGCCACGCCCGAAGGTCAGGCGCTGATCAACGCCCGACCCAAAATCACAGGCTGGCTGGCGCGCATGAATGCCCGCGCCAGCGTACTGGCGGTGATGCCTGCTTAATTTGATGTTGTCCTACAGACACGGGTGAGACAGCAAACGCTTCACCCGTAAGCGGCCTTGCCAGGTGACCTGGTTGCCCGCTTGTCACTAAGGACGACCTGCTTTGCAGTGCCGAATTAACGCCAATTAAATGAGAACTGTATGAGCCTAAAAATGAATGATGACGCTTTGATGGCACTAAAAATTGCTTTTACTTATATGCCCAAAGCGATCGAGGTGACCAAATACGAATACGGTGAGCGCTATCAAGTTGTCCTAGATGATATTGCCAAGGTGCGAGAGACCTTGCTGATAAACGATGTGGACCCTGAAGAGGTGGATGGCGAAATTGATCCGGACAATACACCGAATTCATCCTACTAAATCAGTGCAAGTAGCTGCAGCAGATACCATTGGGCTGAAGCGGAGAGTGAATCACAATATGGCGCTTAGCTAAGTGTCCACTCTGGCTGGTGTAGATCGGTTTGGCTGACACCGTTAACCATGGACAAAAAGAACAGCCTGTTGATGACGAATCTTAGCGCAAAACCTAAAAAGACAACGCCCAGCTGGGCGGGTGTCATGAAAACAGGCCACTGGTACCGCATTTCTGGAGATAAGCCTGACCTGGGGCTGGCGCCGACACCTTCAGGCACAAGGTACCTGGAAGACGGAGACCCTGCCAAAGACGTACGCCTCAACCCTTCACGATCATTGGAGATGCGCGCAAGGCGACTCCTGGGACGTTACGCCAAAGCCCCCTGGAGTGGTCGTTGTGACTTTTGGGCGATCACAGAAACCTGGAATGGAGCAGTCTTCGCCGATTATTTTGGCGACAGTGGCAGTATGGTAATTTTTGGGGGCGGCCATAATGATTATTTCGGCTCAGACGTACACGCTTTCAACCTGGCGACCCGCCAGTGGTCTCGGATCTCGGATGGTTATGTCAGCGGAAAAGTGAACGAGTATGGCGCCGGGGCTATTTATGCAGACGGCTGTTACCCCGACGGCTCGCCATTACCGCCTCATACCTATGGCTACGTGCAATATGACCCTGTAGCCAATGACTACATTTTATTTAAGGGACAGCGACAACTGGGTCCTGAGGTAGAGCCGATTGCCATCCCGCATATGCTGAACCTCGACACACTTCGCTGGAGACGAGGCCCTAAACACCCTGACGCCGAACTAAAATCGGGAGGCTGGACTGCATGGGACCCCAAGCGCCGAATACTCTGGGGTAACTCTGGCGATGACGGCAATACCTTCATCGGCTATTCACCGGACGGTCAAAACAAGGATGGTACGTTCGGCAGCTGGGGCGCGTGCCAGGCCAGCAAACTACCGAACAGTGCCGACCACAATGCGATGGCTTATGATCCGGCGCAAGACCGCCTGATCATAGCCGAGCACAAAAAAAGCAGATTGCTATCGATAAACCCTGCAGCCCTCGACGAGCCGATACGCTCGCTGATCAGCTGCCCGACTACCGCCATGCACCCGTACGCATCCCTGGAGTATGCGCCTACAATGAACGCCCTGATCTACTGTTCAGCCGCCAATGCAGGCGAACTTTTTTGCATTCGAAAAGACGGCTCAAGCAACATAGCAGACCCGAACCGGGCAACCTGTAGCTGGGAAGGCATCACTGCCGCGACCAATCAATTAAACCCGATTACTGATGCCGCAAAGACCAGCCAGCATCCAACAAACCTGAAGCAAACCTTTGGCCGCTTCAGAGTTGCCAGCTATGATGGCGTTGATATCGGTATACTTATCCGCCACATAGACTCGCCGGTTTATGCGATTAAACTACCCTGCTGAACAGGCCTGATTTGACCGCTTGTTTAATAATCTAAAAATACGCCTGATTACCCATAAAGGGTTGCGGTTATAGCATGTCGTTATTGCTTCGCCGCATTCTCGTGCAGCTCAGCAAGGGCGTCATATTCCGCCGCAATTGACTGCTGCATATCTATTACTCGCTTGCCGTGCTGCTTGGTTGCCTGGCCAGCGGACTGACCTTTGAACTTGGCATGGCTGTGGCGATAAGTCCTTCTCATTTTTTCGTGCAGACCGGCTTGATCTCGTGCCTCACTGGCCATTTTCCGGTAGTAGTCGGCTATGGCTTGATGGTGCTCGGGCTTATCGGCCATGTTGTTCAACAGCTCCATGATGGGTGTCTCATCGGTTTGCGCGTGTAATTGAAAGGGAGCGACCACAATCACTGCCAAAAGAAGTGCAGAAATGATATTTATGGGTTTCATAGGTATTCTCCGATGAGTAAAAAAATGAGGTTCCGGAATAGCCCGGCGATTGGCACTGAGTGCGATAACCTGCGAATCCGAACCGTTTTGTGGCCAGAGCAGTAGCAACCCACCTCAAAAAAAGAAGCGGTCGTACTAGAGCGTACTAAACATAGGGGGATCATCCGGAGTATATCCAAAGAGGGACTCGGGCTAGATTATTTTCAACGGCCTGCACTCCAGAGATATTTTCCGCAGCAAGTTGTGCGGCCTGTATCTCTTTGTTGGTATCAGTAACCCCCCAGAGCTGTACGACCCCATGGTGGACGACTACGTTGAGCCTCCCCGTATTAAGACCGACCTTGGCGGAGAGTTCATGCAACAAGTTTTTCCTAATGCTCCTGTCATCAACAGAGCCAGGTTCGCCGACTTGGGTACCTTTTGCCGTCAACCCGTGGAGTAAATTTGCTCTACTTACGAGCCCCGTCAGCAGCCCATCTCGAGTAACAGGCACCCGCTTAATATGATGCTTCTCAAGGAGCCTCGCAATTTCGTGCAACGGCGTTTCTTCTCCAACCGAAACAACATCCCGGCTCATTATTTCACTGGCTTTGCGCCCGTGTGTCTTGATATAGCTCGCGGTATTGTCCGCTGCGGAATAAAGCATATTCACCCACCACGAAGATCGTGGATTGGTTTCATTCTCCTCGCGGCGCATCAAATCACCCTCGCTGACAATTCCGAGGACGTGTAGGTTTGCATCTACAACCGGAACCGCGCTGATTCTGTGTTTTAACATCAGGGATGCGATCTCCCGGATCCCTGTATCGGGTGAAACAGTAATGACATCTGTGGTCATAACGTCAGCGGCATGCATCTTGTTTCTCCTTCCAGTAAAAAATAGCTATATCCATAACCATATAATAGGACAGTGCTGGGCAACTTTCCGTTCTCAGGAGCGACGGTTACGGTACGCTCGGAGGGGATCATGTCGCCGCCGGCGAATACCCCCTCAGCACCGGTCTGCATGTTAAGCCCAACCAGAACCACGCCACCCTTGGATTCGATGCCGTTGAGGCCATCCAACGGATCCAGATCGACCGATTGGTCGACAGCCTGGACCCGCACAGGCATTAAAGATGATGCCAATATCTGACTCGACTAAGCATCGGCCCATCGCTGTGGCATCGAGAAATTTGAACGGATCAGGAAAAATATTAGTGCTCTCTACCTCTACCTCTTCTTCTACATCGTCCCGCAGACGTATTGGCTGCCCTATCTCGGGGTTCAATACATTGTTTTTTTTACAGCAGGTACCGCCATACCCAAGAGGTCTGACCGGATGTGCAGCTGATCAGATCCGGCTCTATGTTTGCGTCGATCGGGGCCTGTAAAAAAACCGCTCGGTGAAAGTTAAATCCGCCAAGCCCGCCGAGAGCAAACGCGATACGTTGGTCTGTTGATCTTGTCATTGCTGTGCATCCTTGCTGGATCGTTAGTAGTTCAATCGAGTCTGACCCCTTGGTCCTTGGTCCTTGGTCCTAATGGCTTGCCTTCTACTGGTAGTTATTCATTTGTACCGAAGTGGATCAATAATGGCTGCCTGCTGACAACACAAAGCCCATATCTGGCGCGATTCTCGCATTAAGTATTAGCGTCCAGCAGCCCAATCACCGCTGCCGCCCATGTTCTGCTTTCAGCGTGATAAATATCACCGATAATCCGGTAACAATGGTGATTGATAGAGTCTTTGTGGTGCAGTATCCGAAGGTACGCACCAACAATGCTCGTAACGGGGTACTGCTTGATAATGAACAGAGCATGGGTAACTACCAACGAGCCAACAGAGGTATTAATCAAGATGAGAGATACAATCAGAGCAATAGCACTCACTTCAGTAATGGCCATAGCCGCAGGTCCGACTTATGCAGATGATCCTGCTAGCACGCCATCCGAACCATTGACCAATCCGATCAAACTGCAGGATGGCTCGTACCTCTTTATTAGCGAGGATGGCAGCATGCGCATGGTCGATAAATCTGGCAGGCCTGAAAAAATGAAAGAAGATTCAGAGATGATCTTGATGGATGGATCTTCGATTATGATGTTAAATAAAAGAATCTGGCATAGCCATAAGAAGATGAAGCGCTAACACTCACCCGTCGGGTTCGTGGCTCAGGCAAACCACGTGTCCCGGCGTCTGTGCGTTGCCGCAAAGTAAAGGGGTCTTTTCTTTCGCTTTTCCCATCTCGAGGTAAATAAAAGCTGGAAGGATCACGTTTTATCGTTCCATTTCGGGTCTAAGGCAGGGCCGCAGACAGGTGCATTATTCCCGGGTCAGTCGGATTGTTAAGCAACAAAAAGGCGGGGCAAAACGCAAGATCTGCCCCCTGTTGCCTTTCTGGGCAGGCTTAAGTTAGTGCCATTCGAGTCTGCCCCCATTGGGCCTATTTCTTGTTTATAAGTATCCTCGGACTAACCGCTATCAGTGCCGGATATTGACCAGGGTCTAACGAATTACAGCCTCGTCACTACCAGACTTCGGTGCTGGTTGGTGTGGTCAATATTGGGTGTTGAACACGGATCAAAGAGGCGCGCTTTTTCACAAAGTTATCCATTGGACGTGTTCGGCAATCCGACCACCTGCACGCATTTTCGGACATAAAACAAGATCCCCAAGGCGCTCAGGCCACAAACCAAAAAGCCAAACACCATGGGTAACACCGTACCATTGTAGGTTTGACCGATTATGGATCCAACCGCGACAGACACCAACGTTTGTATCGAGCTGATCACAGAGGTGGCGACACCCGCAATGTGGCCTAAGGGCTGTATCGCAAGGGTGTTTAGATTGCCAAAAAGAATACCAAAACAGAAAAAAGTAACCGCAAGATAACCCATCAACACAAACAATGGCGGCTGTCCCGTGATGCCTTGTGCATAAAAAAAGAACAGGATGGAGGAGAAGGATAGGAAACCCAGAGCGGCAAAACATAGAGATTCCATACGAAAGCGCATAACTAGGCTTGAGTTAACCAATGAAGACAGTCCGATAGCCAGCGCCAAAGCCCCGAAATACAGGGGAAACATTTCACCCAGCGCGTACTGAATCTGCAAAATCTGCTGAGCAGAACTCAAATAACCAATGAACGACCCGAATATGATGCCTGCCGCGAACATGTAAAAACGGGCAACTTGATTTGTTAAGGTTTCCTTTATGCCGGCAATAATGATCGAGCATGAAAATTTCAGCCGTTTTTCTTTTGTCAGGGTTTCAGGTTGACGGAAAAACAGCCACAGAATGCCCGTGAGTCCTGCGACAAAGAGCAGCCAGAAAATACCCCTCCAGTCGGCAAAAAGCAGAATAGCCTGCCCGAGTGTAGGAGCAACTGCGGGTACTAAGATGAAGAAAACCATGATGAGTGACATCACCCGGCCCATCTCTTTGCCTGAGAATTTATCCCTGATCATGGCTAGTGTGACCACCCGGCATGCGGCAGCGCCGAATCCCTGACACAGGCGTCCAATCAGCATAAAGGTAAAGTTGCTGGAATAAAGCGAGATCAGGTTGCCGATCAGGAAAATAGCGATCCCCAAGTAAATCGCGTTTTTCCTCCCAAAGGAGTCCGACACCGGCCCATAGAGCATCAGCCCAAAAGCCATACCCAGAAAGATGGTTGAAATAACCAGTTGATTATCATTGGGGTCCAACACGTCAAGGCTGGCGCCAATTTGGTCAAGGGCCGGCAACATGACATCGATCGTCAATGCCACGAGCGACATCAGCAGAGCCATCAGGAAGATAAATTCTTTATTGCTTGTTGGTTTTTTTGATTGATTCATTGCGACAGTGACGCACAGAAACCGCACAGATGGAATAAAGGAATAAAGAAAGGAATAAAGGGCTCAGGTCGTTTCTTTTGCTTTTTCCCATCTCGAGGTAAATAAGAGCTGGAAGGACCACGTTTTATCGTTCCATTTCGGG